>NZ_CANCWK010000009.1:0-49111 GCF_947381495.1 Limosilactobacillus galli
TGGTCCGTTGGTCTAGTTGGTTTAGGACGCATCCCTGTCACGGATGAGATCACGAGTTCGAGTCTCGTACGGACCGTAATACAAGTCTTGCTTCGGCGAGGCTTTTTTTATTTTTAAATTTCAGTTGACGGCAACTGGTTGCACTCCTGTACAATACAAGTGGATGTGAACAACGGACACAAAAAGGATGAGTTACCAATGCCATACCAACTAGTATACCTTCCCAAAAGCGGTAATAAGAACTATTGGACAATCGATCACAGCTTCACCCATAAGATGAAGAATCATTGTTTTTGGGACGACTCCGCCCAGCTCATTGCTGATTTGCCAACTCTCAAGGCTCAATACCCAACCATCTTTAACAACCGGCGCGATGATCGCTTTTACTTATACGATGAGGACGATAAGCCGGTCGCTAACGTGATGGAGATGATGATTGCTCCAACCGCAGACACTTTCCAAACGACCGGACAACCTTCAGCAATTCCCATCATCGCGCATGGTTCAAAGGAATACTATGCCATTCGAGCCGATATAGATAAGCAGTAGTATTACTATGATAGTTCAAAGGGGAAGAACGGCTCTTTTGTTACTCCGGGGGCCGGAGAGATCCGCTTCTGGAAGCGGCAAGAACTTGATAAGGCCATCGCAACTGCCCAGAACCTCTGCCGAAACAAGAACTTTTTGAAAAAGCTGCCCGGGCTGACACCTAAGAATCTTATAGTAGTTAACATCCGGACAAATGAATCTGTCTGGTCTGCCCTGTCAATGGAAGCTGAGGATGCCAATCAAACTTCACCAACTGATGAGTTATTGGCAAAAGTTAAAGCCCAGCTAGGTGAACATTTTGATTGGTCTGATCGGGGAGAGATTCTCAATGACCAGGGAGAGCAACTGAAAATGCCAACGGTAGATCTCGAGCATTATAGTGCTCCACAAGTCTTTGCGGCGCTCTGCTACGTCATTGAAGCGCTCAACCAGCGGGCCACTGTAAACAGCCTGCTGGATGTCTATGACCAGTTTATCCTGCAGGATTACCTCCATACGGTTGAACTCACCGATGCTCATCAATTGGATAGTGCGGCATTCATTGAGTCCCTCCAAAAGATGCGGCAGGAACGGCGGAAGGTCAAAGATTTGAGTGTCCTTCTCAATGCTATTGGCGACAACATCGATCAGACGACTATCCTAAAGCAATTACTCGGTCACCAATCGCTGCATAATCAATATCATTATCGCAATCATCAGCTCGGGGACCAGTTGCTTAAAATGATCGACTCACCCGACGTTGAAGATGAGGAAGATTAAAATATCATTGTAATAGGGCGCTAGCGTACGATGCTGGCGCCTTTTATTTAACCGGAAATTTACCGCTAATGCCAAATCGGTTAAATAATTATAGATTGCTATGAGATCTTCTGCCTTCTCGACGGCTTTTTTTGTCGGTGTTGCACTCCTTAATTAAATATGCTATGGTATTTTCAAATGATTTTCTAATCTTTTTCGCATAATCAGGAGGGATGAGCATGGCATGGGAGAATGACCTTGGTGATCAGATGGTTCATCAAAACCACCACAACATTGCGGAAACACAGTTAATCCAGTACTTTAACCTGGTTGTAAAGTCCGCTCGCGGCGCAATTGTCACTGATGTTGAGGACAAGAAGTATATCGACCTGCTGGGAAGCGATTCGGCGATGAACGTCGGGCACAACAATCCGAAGGTGGTTGCTGCGCTGAAGAATCAGATCGACCGCTTCATTGGCTATGATGCCGGGTACTTCACCAACCCGACCAGCATTAAGCTCGGGGCTCGGCTTGCCGCTCTGGCACCCGGGGATGGTCATAATAAGGTTGCCTATGGGACCTCAGGCTCAGATGCTACCGAAGGGATGATTAAGTTTGCCCGTGCTTATACAGGGCGTTCCTACATTGTTTCCTATGAGGGAGCATATCACGGGACCACTTATGGAGCCATCACTGCCGGCGCCTGCGATGTCGACATGGTCCGCAAGATCGGGCCGCTCCTGCCCAATGTCGTCCATGTGCCGTTTCCTAACCTCTACCGGCGCCACCCGGGGGAGAGTGAGCATGACGTTGCCATTCGCTTCTTCAACGCCTTCAAGCGGCCATTTGAGACCTACCTGCCTGTAGAAGAAACTGCCTGCGTGATGATGGAGCCGATTCAGGGAGATGCCGGGATCATCATTCCACCAAAGGAATATGTCCAACTAGTCTACAACTTCTGCCATGAACACGGCATCTTGTTTGCAGTCGATGAGGTTAACCAGGGGCTGGGACGGACCGGGAAATTCTGGTCCTATCAGCACTTTGGCATTACTCCAGACCTGCTGGCAACGGGAAAGTCATTAGCCTGTCAGCTGCCAATGAGTGCGGTCCTGGGGAGTGCCGAGATCCTCGATTCGCTGAAGACCTCATCCTATGTCTTTACCAGCGGCGGGAACCCGGTTGTCGCTGCGGCGGCCTTGGCGACCCTTGATGTGATTGAAGAGGAGAACCTGGTTCATAAGTCCGCAGTCGATGGTGTCTACGCTAAAAAGCAGTTTGAGAAGCTGGCTGATAAGTATGATTGCATCGGTGATATTCGGATGCTCGGTCTCAACGGGGGGATCGAACTGGTTAAGGACCGCCAGAGCAAGGAACCCGATCCCGATGCGGCTGCCAAGGTCATCTACCGTGCCTTTCAGAAGGGAATCATCATGGTTAAGCTGAACGGTAATGTTCTGCGTTTCCAGCCGCCATTGGTGATCACTCGTCAGCAGCTTGATAAGGCCTTTGAGATCCTTGATGATGTCTTTAATGATCTTGAACATGACCGTATTAAACTGCCGACTGAATTGGAACACGAGGGCTGGTAAAACGACTGTGAGATACTAAAAAAGCGTGGTTGCATGACCACGCTTTTTGTTTTGTCCTATGGGATGGGCCTAATTAGGCTTAATGGTTCCGTCCAGGTTAAAGAGGGGGAGGGGCTCGAGGAATTGAATGTCGGTCCGCTTAGCTGCCGCACCCTCGGCTAGGATTGCTAGTTTGCCGACAATCTGGCAGCCAGTCTTATTCAACAGCTCACTGGCTGCGTGGATTGAGCCGCCGGTGCTGATCACGTCATCGACCAGGACAACTCGTTTGCCACGAAGTTTGGTGGCATCGTTGCCATCGAGAACCAGTTCCTGTTCATGGTTCGTGGTAATGGCGTTAACGTGCGTTTCCAGGGGATGCTGCATGTATCCCTTCACCGACTTGCGAATGACCAATGAGTGGGGATGATTGCTCAGCAGGGCCAAATCGTGGGCAAGGGAGATTCCCTTACTTTCAACGGTTACAATATAATCGAAATCTGCTGGTAGTTTAGGCAGCAAAAGTTTTGCGGCGGTATAGCTCATTGCATCGTCGCCCAGGAGGACAAACGAGGCGATGGCGGTATCGTCGCTGATCGGAACGATGGGCAAGTCACGCTGCTGGTCACCAATGGTAAGTTGATATGTCTTCATAATAAATGAGCCTCCTATAACGATGCAAACAACGGCAGCAACACTTTTAACAAGCCCCCGGAAAGCAGGCCGACAAACGGGTCAACCAGTGCCGTCACCAGCATTGTGGTGGCTGCAACCAGTTGTTCCTTACCAGCAAGGGCGCTGGCGGCATTTTCCGGGAACGTCACGAACATGCCTAATACGAATAAGAAACCGGCGATTGAAGAGCTGGGAACGTATTTACCAATCTTTTGCAGCCAGCCTAAAGCAAGGATTGCCGCCATGATCAGCATCATCAGGCAGCCGGCGATTACCGGTTCCGGGGCACTAGCAGTTGCTGAAATAATTGTTTCGACCGGGGCACCGCCAAGTAGGCTGGTTCCCATGTCAGCCAGGGCCTGCGAACTCGTCAGCAGGTTCAGGTTAACGGGATTGGGCTTGATACCGGTCATCTGGCCCGTAATCAGTCCGTATGAGAGGTTGGCGCCGATATTCAGACAGGCCAGGCTCAGCGCTCCACGAAGGATTCGAAGGTTAAACATTGGCTTGGTGAAGATGAACTTCCGCACGGTCACGTTGGCCGGTAAGCTAGCCTGGTAATGCTCACCAAAAACAGCATAGAGGCTTGAAAGGATTACGGAGAGACAGATTGTCCATACCAGGTCTTTGGAAATCAGATATGTAATCACGGCCACAAGAATTGATAGCCAACCGGTAAGGCTATGGCGGTGAACCTTTGACATGTCGAGGGCAATCTTGGCAAGCATGATTCCCACACCAGCCATCATGGCAGTAATGATGTGATTGCCAAAAAGGTGCACAATGCGAGTCAGAACACCGGTAAAACCGATGATCGCCATAATAATGGAACCGCCAAAGATAATTGAAGTAAATTCACGCGTATTACGTCCCAAATTACCAGTTAGTGCTAGTGATTCGGCCTGAAAAGAAACGGGCGCAACAGAATGAAAAATAAAGTTAATCGCGGCGACAAGCAAAAATGAGAAAGTGGTAGGAAAGACGGCAAAGCCAAGGCCCATCGCCATGATCCCTTGAGGAATTCCGTTTAGGACCACGCCAATTGCGGCCATCAAGTCAGCAAACCAGTGCATAAATTCTCCTCCTAAATCCGAACAATACTGAGCAACCAGCAATAAAATAACTAAATTATACGAATATTATTATACATATAACTTGCGAAGTCAATGTGTTTTCTTAACAATATCTAGGGATAATCTTAAAATAGTTAGGAAATAACGAATACAGTAAGCTTCAGACTTAGAATAATTATGATGTATAGTGGGAAATTTGCTCATACTCAAGGGCGAAAAGAATTTTTCAAATCAAAAATGGCGAAAAAAGTGCTGTTGTGATTGGCATGGAGCGGCTATGAATAAATGCCACTAATGATTAAACTAGTGGCATTCTTTTTACTTAAGCAGGGAAGCAGTTTTGCTTCGTATCAACCTGTCATTAAAATTATAGTTTTAATGCTACACACAATACTTACACTAGGAGATTAATCTATTTTGGGAACTGGATTAAGCATCTTAGATTGACGCTGATCTTCAAAAAGTTTTGCCATTTGCAATAATAATTCCTCATGTCCCTTACTAGCAATAAATTGAATACCCATTGGCGTACCTTGTTTACTCATTGCCGTTGGTAAAGAAATGGCTGGCTCTCCAGTCATATTAGCTTGTTCCGTGAACGGTGACTGAGCCGTTGCAGGTAAACATTGGTCATAAATTAATTGACGTTGTTCACCCGGCGTTAATTCTTGGATATGTTTCATCTGGTTAATATATTCAGCCCGATCAGAATCATCCACTTTAGGAGCTGGCTGGGCATTTGTTGGGGTTAAGAATAATGGATAGAATTGGTGCATTTGGGCATGCTGGGCAGCAGCCTGATCCCAGTGACTAAGCGCTTGGCTATACTCAGAGCCCAGCACATGCTGACCCATTTGCCATAATGCCCAGGTGTACAATTCCATGTCATTTTGGCTCAACGGGCGCTTCATTCCCCGCTGAACTTCAGCAAACATTGCAGCGGTCTCTGCTCCATTCATTAAATAGTAGGACCGCATCATTTGCTGACCATCGACGGGATCATACATTCTTTGAACATGGAATCCTTGTTCCCGCAAAAAAACCACGGCATCTAGCACTGCTTGTTTAGCTTCATCACTAACCGGTGTACCAACTGGTGATTTAGTTGTGTAACTAATTGTAATTGGTGGAATAACGTCATCTAAGTGCTTAGTAAATCCTGGTTGATAACGTGGCGTTTGAAAAACTGCTTTCTCTTGAACGATTTGCAGCTGGTCCAATAGCAATGCTGTGTCCTTAACGGTACGTGTCAAGGCAAAGTTAATTGAAGCCCCTTGCCAGGAACGCCATTCAGCGGGACCCGTTGGGACCCGTCCACGAGTTGGCTTCATACCAATTAGCCCTGTCCAGCCGGCAGGAATACGGATGGAACCTCCACCGTCATTAGCGGCAGCCAATGGAACCCATCCATCTGCTACCGCCGCAGCGGAACCACCCGACGATCCGCCCGGTGTATAACTAGTTGACCATGGATTCCTAACTGGTCCATATAATTGGTCGTCAGACACATTCTTGAAGCCAAATTCTGGAAAATTGGTTTGACCAATAATAATAAACCCTGCCTTTTGTAAGGCGCGAACAAAATTATTTGTCTCACTTGCAATATGGTCCTTAAATAAACGATTGCCATTAGTATCCGGCTCGCCAGCCATTTGTTGACCAAGGCCCTTAATCAGAATTGGTACACCAAGAAATGGCTGCCCCTCATCTTTGAGCTCGCGGGCTTCCTGTCGTGCGCGATCTGCTCGCAAATGAATAACGGCATTTAACTGCAAACTGGTACTCCGGTTTATTTTGCCCATGCTTATTCACCACATGAACGCGGTAGTAATGAGAACCGTAACCGAGTTTTACGACGCTTTATTCCCAAAGGTCAAGCCATTGAAGAGTTAAGCGATCACAAGCTGGTTCAAATCAATTGGTATTTGAATACCCGGCCACTTAAATGTCTTAACTGGCGCACATCAATCGAGATCTTCCTGCTTAATTTACGTCATTAAATTCGTTCAAGTTATTTCTTGCAATCTGCCTTTCTTAAAGTGACAACTTTTAAGGCTATTGTACGGATTTAAAAAGACCTCCTATATGAGTTTCCTCAAGTATAGAAGGTCCGTGCGGCGTTTAGAATACGTGTTGTTATGGTGTGCTTACTTTCGATCTTACCTTTATAATGTTTACTTTTCTAGTTCGGCCTGCTTCTTCATCGCTGCCTGACCGAGGATGTTCAAGTAGTTAAATGGCCGGTCAAAGTGGGGTTGGAAGAGCATGTCAACGAATGCTAAGTAGTTAATGGTGTGCTTATCTTGGATGCATAGTGAGAGGACGTTTGCTGACTGCGAAACATCATGCTTGCTCATCAGCTGGCCGCCAAGGATTTGCCGGGTCTTCTTGTTCCAAACCAGCGTCATCAGGACGGGGGTCGTCGTTGGCATAAATTCAGGCCGGTAGTTGTCCTCAATGGTTACCGCGGCGGCATCAAAGCCGGCTTCCTTGGCGTTTTCTAACGTCAAACCGGATGAAACCATCGTCGTCCCGTACAGGTTCAAGCCGGAACTAGACTGGGTCCCCATATCGCGCATCGTGTTGCCGAAGACATTTGTCCCCACAATGGTTCCCTGCCGGATCGCGTTAGTAGCCAACGGAATGTAGGCATCCTTGCCGGTCGGGTTGTAGTGAACGGAAGTGGAGTCACCGGCTGCGTAAATGTCAGGGTCGGATGACTGCATGTATTCGTTGGTGACGATCGCTCCGTTGTCATGCATCTCAACCTTGCCCTTCAGCAGATCAGTGTTAGGACGGAAGCCGACGCAGAGAATTGCGATATCGGCATCGTAGCTTCCCTTATCGGTCTTCACCGTTACCCCGTCTTCGTGGTTGTCAAAGCTGGTTACCCGCTGATCGAAGGCAAAGTGGGCACCGTGGTTAACGAACTCCTTTTGAATCCGGTCGGTGTACTCACGGTCAAAGTACTTGTGGAGCATTCGGGACGAACCGTCGATCAGGGTAACGTCCTTGTTTTGCCGGGTATAGGCTTCGACTAATTCGACCCCGATGTAGCCGCCACCTATGACAACAATCCGTTGAGCATCCTTGGCTACGTTGAATAGTTCCTTAGCATGGTGGAAGTTCTTGCACAGGTAAACGTGGGGACCGTCAACACCTTCAATTGGCGGGATTACCGGCCATGAACCGGTAGTGTCCACTAATTTGTCATAGTGGTCAGTCTTGGTTTTACCCGTTACGAGGTCGGTCACCGTTACCGTCTTCGTCTCTGGGTCAATGTTCGTGACATTGTGCTGCATGTGAACTGTAGCACCCATTTCAGTGAGCTGCTCCGGACTGGAGTAGAACATCGCATCGGGGTCACCAACATCACCGCTTAAGTAGACAGCGATCCCGCACGACAGGAATGAAACGTTGTCGTTCCGTTCATAGATCGTCACTTTGGTCTCAGGATGATTTTGCAAAATTTGGGTAGCGGTGATAGTTCCCGCATGGGTGCAACCAACGATAATAACTTTCATAAATAAACACCCCTCGTATTAAGTTCTAAATTTCACAATCAATCATACCATGAAATAATAATTTTTACAATCTACCTTATTCAAGACCATCATCAATAACCTTTTTATTTCAGGCAAAAGAAATGACCTTACCGCAGCAGAATACCGCTTCGGCAAGGCCAACTAGTTTTTATTATTTAATGTGTCAACTTGACAGGGTACAGTACCCGGCGATGACTCAGGCTTTATTGAAGCTGAGGTTGATGATGACGAGCTATAAGCAGTACATTCCGGATCGGCAAGATTTAATTTGGATCAATTTCAAGCCTTCTGTCAGGCAGGAGATTCGTAGCCGTCATCCGGCAATTGTAATTAGTTCGGCAAATTATAGTCGGTTAACTGGACTGGTTGTGGTAATGCCAATTACTCATGGCACCAATAACCGCTTAAAGAGCCTTTTCATCCCCCTACACGCACAAAAACTGGAGGGATATATCAACCCGTTGCAGACATACACGTTCAGTATTGAAAAGCGCACGGAGCTGAGTGAAATCTGAAAATTTCATCCAGCTCCGTTTACTATTAATGACTTATGTCCCAGAAGCTATTTATTCCCCCAATGTTCCTGCTTGAATTGTTCACGGCCACCTGCTTCTTCTGCCGCAAACCGTTCTGGATTCTTCTTATAGAACTGCTGGTGGTAATCCTCTGCCAAGTAGAAAGGCTGGACATCCTCTATCTGGGTAACAATTTTAGCATCGCCAAACTTCCCGCTTTCTGCCAGCCGTTGTTTAGATGCTTCAGCGATTCGCCGCTGCTTATCGTCCTTAACAAAGATCACCGGCCGGTAGTTATCGCCACGGTCCTGAAACTGCCCCATCGCGTCTGTCGGGTCGGTTTGGTGCCAGTAAATGGTTACAAGGTCATCATAGGAAACCACAGCAGGATCAAAGGTAATCCGCACCGCCTCCGTATGACCGGTGGTTCCTGTTTTCACCTGTTCATAGGTGGGGTTAGCAACGTGGCCCCCAGTATAGCCGGACTCCACCTTTTCAATGCCTGGATAGGTGTCAAATGGCTGTACCATGCACCAAAAACAACCACCCGCAAAAATAGCAGTATCTAAACTCATGAAAATCCTTCCTTTCCTTTAGTTGCGACCAAAGATTAGCCAAGCAGCAACTTGACTCCCCTTGTACGTCTTTTGAATAGCCTGTTTGGTAGCCTCTGTCTGGTAAGCGTCAACCACCTTCTTATAGGTCGGGTTATTCTTATCCTTTGCCTGCACAGCAATGATGTTTACGTATGGTTTAGCCTTCTTATTAACCGGCTCCAAGTAAAGAGAGTCCTTCTTGGGTTGGAGATTAGCTGCAACCGCGTAGTTACTATTAATAATCGATGCATCAACCGAACTCAGCGCCCGAGCGGTTTCCGCCGGGTCTACTTCCTTAAACTTCAAATTTTTAGGGTTGGCCGTAATATCGTTGAAGGATGGCTTGATCCCACTGTTCCCCTTAACCTTAATCAATCCAGCCGATTGCAGGAGGTTCAAGCCTCTTCCCAGAGTGGTTGGTTCATTGGGGATTGCAATTGTCGCGCCATCCTGCAGGTCCTTTAGGTGTTTATACTTCTTTGAATAGATCCCCAGTGGCGAGATCACCGTATTCCCAATGCTTATCAGATGGGCGTGCTGATTCTTGTTGTAGGAGTCGAAGTAATAACGGGTTAGGCAGGAGTGCATGTCGATTTTCCCCTCCTTTAACGCTACGTCTGGTTGAACATAATCGTTAAAGGTCACGTATTTGATATTGATGTGCTCCTTCTTTAGTCGCGCACGGACGCTATCCCAAACCGGTTGGGAGTCCGTTCCGACCAATCCCAGCCGCACCGTCTTCGTTTCTGCCTGTTGATGGCGCTGATAAGCAAAATTGCCTAGACCAGCGATTACTAATAAAGCGATGATGATTCCAATAATCCAGTTTCGACGTTGCCATCGCTTCTTTCTTTGCATTTGTCCTTCCTCCTTATACTAAAAAACGCCCCGAAAAGCAGTCAATTCTGCTCTTCGGGGCGTTCCAATTTATAACGCGTTACCACCCGAATTTAACTGGGCCTCACAGCCCAATCCTCAATGAGTACCAACATACTCAGACCTGATATCAAGGTCAACCCGCACGATCGCTCATCAGTCGACTTACAACCGTGAATCGCTTCAAGACCATCTTCACCATTGCTAACTGGACGAGCTCACACCAATCCCCGCTCTCTGGGCCAGTTAATGAATAGTTACTCATCCTTTCACAGCACTTTATAATTTGATTGCAATCATAATATAATAATTGCTCAGTAGTGTCAACTATTTTTCCAAACATTTTTAGATGAACCCCATTTAGCAAAAAAGGCACGTCTCCCAGCAACCACTGGGAGACGTGCCTTTATCTTTGCTGCTAATCATCAAGCCGTTTTAATTCGGTTCGGCAATAGTAGCAATTAATGTGACCATATTTCTTCATCATGCTTTTAACCTGACTATGACTAAATTCATAGTGCTCATGACAATTTGGACACACAAAATATTCTTTTCTTGTTGGTAACAGATTTAATAGCATCCCCATCATTTTTCTTACTCCCTAATTTATTCACTCACATCTTACGGCATACACCAACTTGGTATGACCAAACAAGATAATTCCTAATTTGTCACTAACAAGTAACATTTGTAAAGTTCTTTAATATTTGCCAACCGGTTTGAAAGCGCTTTTTATCTTTATGTTAAAATAGGCATAAAGACTTAACCAAGGAGGAATTAGCGATGCAAACGGTTAAAATTGGTGAAACAACTCTCCCCGCTATTGGGATCGGGACCTGGCATATTGGGGATGATCCGCAGAAGCGATCAAACGAGATCAAGGCGATACAGACCGCCATCGACCAGGGAGCCGCCGTCATTGATACCGCTGAGATGTACGGGATGGGTCGGGCCGAAACAGTCGTCAAGGATGCCATCGCCGATTACCATCGTGAACAGCTTTACATCATCGACAAGGTCTTGCCGGAGAACGCTGGCCATCATCAGCTGGAAGTGAGCCTCGATCAGAGCCTTAAACGGGTCGGCACTGATTACTTTGACCTCTACCTTCTCCATTGGCGCGGCTCCATCCCGTTAAGCAAGACAGTCACTGAAATGGAAGCGATGGTCAAGAAGGGCAAGGTCAAGCACTGGGGCGTCTCTAACTTCGATGTGGCCGACCTCCATGAACTATGGCAGCTTCCGAATGGGCAGAATTGCGTTGCTAACGAGGATCTCTATAACCTCGACGAACGCGGAATTGAGTTTGACCTTATCCCCCTGATGAAGGAGCATCACTTACCGCTGATCGCCTACTCTCCGCTCGCCCAGGCCGATACAATCTCCGGTCGACTCACTGCTGATCCTTTCCTGAAGGAACTGGCAGCTAACCACCAGTCCAGCGTTTACCAGATCATGCTTGCCTGGACGCTGCGAAACGGCAATGTCCTAAGCATTCCCAAGGCAGCCACACCGCAACACGCCCTTGATAACATCCGTGCGCTGGAGATCCGCTTCACGCCGGACGAGCTGGCTGCCCTAAGCAGGCGTTTCCCCGCACCGACCAGCAAGCAGCCCCTGGCAACAATTTAACCATTAAGAACTTCAAAAGCTTCCTTGCCGGCATTACGCCCAACCAGGAAGCTTTTCTCATTACTACTTCTGTTTTGCCAACATCACATTGCCATCGGCAGGATTACCGTACACAACTTTCCGGAAAGCTTGACGACCGGGGTGGCGGCCCTCAGCTTCAGCCCCTTTATGGAGTAGTCGCCGTCAAACTCGCCGACCTTCTCAAACAGGGCTGGAATTGTCTCCTGGTCCGTGATGATAATCTCAAATTTACCATCGACCCCGCCATTGCTGAAGTGAACAGCGGTCCCATCCGCCCGGTTAATTGTCACTTGGCCATTCGTAGTTGATTGTTTAATCTCTTGTCGCATTAGTTAGTCCTTCTTTGCATTGTGGTCATGCTTGAGCTGGTCGAGGAGAGCCGCGTCACGGTCGGCAACAATTCGCTTTCCGGTATCCCCCTGCCAGTCATAGAAGCCTTGGCCGGATTTCAGCCCTAGTTTACCATTGTCGACCATCTTTTCAAGGGTCGGGTCCGTCCCCGTAGCGTTCGCCAGGTCTGCGTACAGGTATGAGCTGATGTTCTTGAAAACATCAAGGCCGCCCAAATCGGCACTGGCGATCGGTCCTACCAGGTTCCACCGCCGACCCAGGCTGTACTTGATAATATCATCAACCGCTTCGGGGCTGGCAATCCCTTCGTCAACGATATGGAAGGCCTCCCGCAGAACCGCCAGCTGGATCCGGTTACCGACAAAACCGAGGGCCTCCTTCTTGAGCGGAACCGCGTGCTTGCCGATCTTGTTCATCAGGGCCACGGTCAGGTCAACGGTTGTCTGGCTGGTCTGCTTGCCCGGCACTACCTCAACCAGGGGCATCAGCTGAGCGGGATTCCAGAAGTGCGCCACGACAAACCGCTCCGGATGCGTCAGAACACTCTGCAGGACCGTGGGACTCAGGCCGGATGTGTTGGTAGCCAGGATTGTCTCCGGGCTAACCTGCTGTTCAATCTCCTGCCAGACCTGTTGTTTAACCTGCTGGTCCTCGACGATCGACTCGATGACAAAGTCAGTATCCTGACAAGCCGCTGCCATATCGGTCGTATAGGTAATCCGCTCTAGGATCGTGGCGGGCTGCTCTTTCAACAGTCCGGCTTGCTCGAAGGTTGCCAAGTCGTGAGCAATGGCGTCCTTTCCCCGTTGCAGTCCGGCCTGCTGGTGATCATACAATCGTACCGGATAGCCAGCCAGCGCAAACTGGAGCGCTGTCGCGTGGCCCATTGTGCCGGCACCGACATTGGTAATCGTCTTGATATCTGTTAATTCCATCTCATAACACCCCTTTGTTAATTACTGACCTAATTATACCATTTCCGGGCCGGCGATCGTCCAATATGTTACCATAGCGCTGGAAGGTGATTGAATGCAGTACACCAAATTGAAATATATCAGCAAGAAGATGTCTTATGCTCTTCGCCACAACCCTGGCAAGTACGGCATCGAGCTCGACGAATACGGCTACACGGACCTGAATCACTTCATCAGCGCACTCAACCGGGTCCACCACCTTGCCCTGACCAGAGATGACATCACTGAAGTGATCGCTCAGAGTGATAAGTGGCGTTTTGAGATCAAGGGCAAGCGTATCTGCGCACTGTACGGCCACTCCATTCCAGGGATCATCCATCACCGTGAGGCTACCCCACCGGCTTTGCTTTACCATGGAACCGCCCGCCGTTTTCTGCCCAGCATTCAGGAACTGGGCTTGCTGCCAATGCAACGGCAGTTCGTCCACCTCTCAACCTATATCCCGACTGCCCGCCAGGTGGGTTCCCGGCATGACAGTCGGCCGGTTATCCTGGTGATTGACACCCGGGCGGCTGCCAGGGCCGGGATCAAATTCTACGTCGGCAATGAGCAGGTTTGGCTGGCGGACGAGATTCCAGCACAATTCTGCCATGTTTTGACAAAAAAATCAGGAAATTCTTAAAAAGGGCTTTACGAATCATTATTTTCTTGATAATATAGTACTCGTTCGTTAGGAACACAGATATGTTTTCGGAAAATAGCTCAGCTTGGTAGAGCACCTGGTTTGGGACCAGGGGGTCGCAGGTTCGAATCCTGTTTTTCCGATTTTTTTATTTTTAAACCCAATAAGCACCTGACCATTATCTGATCAGGTGCTTTTCTTATATATAATAATTATTGAATCATCTTGCGCAGGTGCGGTACCAGCCAGAGGGCCAGGGCTCCCCCGATGGCCCCCTGCAGGAGGTTGCCCCCGATGCTCAGGAAGCCGACCATCCAGGTGTGGTACATGAAGGAGTCACTGAAGAAGTAGCAGAGCGCCATCACTACCACCCCAACGACCAGGGCTAAGATCTGGTAGCCGCGCCGGTCACCAGCACGCCGGGTCAGGTAACCAGTCGCAAAGCCTTCCAGGCCATGGGCGATCAGGGAAAACAGGGCGTACTGGGGATAGCCGGACAGCAGGTCTAAAAACATCCCCCCGAAGCCGCCGACCGCAGTTCCGTATGCCGGTCCCAGCAACATGGCCGCGATCAAAATTCCGGCGTCACAGAGGTTGATATAGCCATGGGTCCACGGAATGGGGATGATGAAGAAGCGCCCCAAGACGACCGACAGCGCCAGCAGAAGCGCAGCCAGGGTCAAACGCCGCAAATGTTGATTATTTTTCATTGGCTACCCCTCCTGCTGCTGGTTGAAAGGATCCCTGGTGTACTTAGCGCGCGGGCCGCCGATGTACTTAGGACGTGATGACAGGTAGATCGTGTGGGCATGACCGATCGTCTTCACGGACGTCCGCACCGGCACCTGGACGAACTTCACTTGCATCCCAATGGCGGTATCACCGATATCCATCCCAGCATTCGCCTGGATGTGTTCCACTTCAATCGGCTCTTTGAAATTCTCAAAGGCCGCAATCTGCCCAGCCCCGCCAGCATGGATTTGCGGGTAAACCATTACCTGCTCGAGGCCGTACTGCTTGGCGACCGCCTTCTCAACGACCAGGGCCCGGTTAATGTGCTGGCATCCCTGAACGGCGAGGTGGATTCCCAGTGGTTGCAGAGTATCAATAATCGTCTTTACGATGGCGCGGCCGATCTCGATGCTTGAGTCTTCACCGATCTGTCCCCCGCGGACTTCACTTGTGCTCAGCCCTAGAACGAAGATGTCGCCGGCCTCAAGGTGGGCCTGTTCAAGCAGCTCAGTCAGGCCCTGCTTGGTTTGTTGCTTGACTTGGTTCAAATCTACCATATAATCAATCACTCTCTCTTGCTTTTCTCACATTAATCTCATCAATTACTAATTATTTTAACATAACAAAAGAAAGCCGTCACCTCGTCTCCGAAATGACGGCTATTGTATTTATCGCGGATCCGGATCAGCCCGCTTGACGAGTTGCATGATCAGATAATCGCGCACATCCTGCTCTGACATCTGGATCCCATTGATCGTCAATGGACCATCGTTTAATTTCTCGGTATCCCCGTGGCCCTTCAGGACTCGGTCAACCAGCTTAGGATTGTCATAGTACCGATCCAGCAGCTCGGCAGTTGACAGCTGCCGTAAGACCTCGGCGTAGGCCTTGTTTTTCTCCATTCGCATTTTAAGAAGCGCCCCTCTCACGTGATGTAATCGCCCTTTATTATAGCACTCCCCCAGTGTGTCTGCTAAAATAATGTCCTCTTCGCTACCTCGCCCACCGCTTGATGTACTCGGCATTGTCCGTCTCATCGACTTGGCGGCGGATAATCTACAACCCTTGCCGCCGGTAGAATCGAACGGCACGCTCATTCTCGGCATATACCGCCAGCGTAAATGAAGAATGGTTTTTCTTAATTGCTCGCAAAAGCTGCGTTCCAATCCCATGATTACGGTCCTCATCCCGAACGAAGATACCGGCAAGATAATCATCCTGAAGGCCAGCAAAACCCAACACGGTTGTGCCATCGACCGCAACCAGAACCTCCGCATCCAATAGCGCATCATGAACTATGGGCTGGTGACTAATCCAGTAGTCGCGGTCGACGAAGGGGTGGGCGCTGATGCTGCCTGCGAACCAAATCGCCATTACCTGATCGAAATCGGCTAATTGAAGCTTTCTAATAATCATTTCACGTCTCCTCAGCTAATTTCTAAAATACCAAAAAACGGCCTGAAGCGCATAATGGTTTCAGGTCGTTCCACTGCTCAACGTTGTCAGTATGGTTTCAAGCAATAATTTTTAAAGTAAATAAGATGGTATTCTAGGGGGTTATTTACTAAGAGAGCCTCGGCGATGAGCAATGCTTATATTCACAATGTATCTAAGATCCCGGTTATTCATGACGCTTCTTAGCCACGCCAAGGCCAAGACCCGTAGCAGCAGCCAGGCCCATCAGGCCAAGTGCAGCAGCGGAGACGGCATCATTATTGCCAGTTTGTGGTAATGATGTGCCACCCTGTGCCGTTGCGGTATGCTGGTTATTACTCATTGCGTAACCAGCACCGCTGTTGGCAAGCGGCTGAACAGTTGCGCTTGTTGCGCCAGAGTTAGCCAGGTTCATCGGACTAGTTGGACTGGTTGGCGTGTTCAAACCAGTTGACAATGAAGTACCTGGGTAAACTGGCGCTGACTGGCCGTTTGACGTGTTCGAATTCGTTGGCGTTCCTGGGTTGACCGGCGTTTCCGGACCATTTGGATTATCCGTTGGTTTTTCAGGATTCATCGGTGTGTTTGGATTCTCTGGGTTCGTCGGTGTAGTCGGCTGGCCATTCTTACTGTAGGTGATGATGACATCAATATTGCCGGAAGTTGGCTCAATGTTCGACAGTTCCTTGACGTTCCCGTTGCCATCCTGAACCTTGGCCGTGTAACCATCAACAGTTGGCGTTGCTACCGCCGCGAACTTATTGCCGTCTTTAGCAGTCCAGGTAATGTTCTTCGTCTGGTCCTTCAGTTCGTGGCCGTTAGCATCCGTCCACTTCCCTGTAACAGCGTCATAGTAGGCCGTTCCAGTGAAGTGCAGCTGCGTCGTCTTGTCGGTTGGAGTCTGGTCGCCGACACCGACGTAGTGGACAGTTTTAGTAACCGTCTTCGTGAGGTCGGTATTCTTCAGGCCATTGCCCGGCTTATCAGGGGTAACTGGTACGATTTGGTGTTCAACCTTGATGACAACATTGGTCGTGCCCTTAGTTACCTCGCCCGGAACCGTGACGTCAGGGTTAGTAACCTTGTAGCCGGCGTCCTCAAGCTTCTTGATGGTGCCTGGCTTATCAAAGTCAACCTTGGTGACAGTCTTTTGAGTACCGCTTGCCCAACCGTAGTCAGTCAAGTTCTGACCAGTGGTGGTGTCGGTAACGATGACGTTGACAACCCCTTCGTCCTTGGTTGGAACATTGTAGGTAACTTCAGTGTCCTTGCCAGGGTTCTTTGGCATAACCGTTGGTGTTTCAGGGTTCGTCCCTGGAACAGTCGGAACAGGCTCATCTGGCGTGACCTTCGTTGGGTCAGTTGGATCCGTTGGATATTGCGGCGTTGGAACATTCGGAATTGGCTTGCAGTTTGGATCAACTGGGATAATCTTCCCATTTGGTGCATAGGCAACCGTGACGGTATAGCTATTATCGTCATTATGCAATGTTACCTTATCAACATTAGCGTTGTCTTGGCTATCTTTATCAACATTCGTAACGTGGTAGCCGTTGATAACCGGCGTTCTTACTTCTGCCACATCCTGTTTAGTAGCTGACCATGTCAATGGCTTAATCCATTGACCAGTTACCTTATCAATAACCCCACTTTGAGTGAAGTTAACTGGTTGCTGAACATCCTTAGGAATATTCTCACCTGTACCCGTGTAGTGAATAGCCCACGTAATCGTCTTATTCAAACTGTCTTTATCAGTACCGTCTGGGTATTTGGACTGTTTGGATCATTCGGATTAATTGGCTGACCAGGAGTACCTGGAGTCGTTGGGGTAATTGGCTGTGTTCCGTGAACAAAGTCAATGTAGAACGTTTGCGTCTTTGAAACATCGTTGTCATAGGCTGTATCGGTTGAGAAACCATTGTTTTTGAGAACATATCCTCTATTCTCAAAGTTTGTAACCTTAGTATTAACATTAGAATCAACGATTGGTTCCCCAGTAATACCAGTCAGACTGTCTTGATCAAGGATTGTCGGATTATTGCTATTATTGACATCACGATAAATAACTTGAGCCTGTTGAGTCTGCCGGTAAACAACGGTACGTACGTAGTCAGGAGTCTTAACAACATTACCGTTTTCAACTTTAGGCATAATGTTAGGAATCTCGGCAACCGTCGTCTGATCAGCAGTATAGCCATCGATCTTAGGGCTGTCAACGGATGGGAAGTTTTGCGGTACAAATTGATCGTAGGTAATGTGACCATTAACACCCTTGTATCCTGTTCGGTGGTATGTCAATGTCTTTGTGTAATCAGGCTGTACCTGTTTACCATCCGCATACTGGTAATGGATAACCTCGTTAATAGTATATGCTTGTGGATCTGTATAGACCGTTGCCGGAATATCCGTATTAAGTAAGGACCAAACATATAAACCAGTATTAGGACGAATTTCCGTTGAACGGAATTCAACATCTAAGTTGTTCCCGCTTACTTCGGCCATTCCTGCGCCGACGTAGGTTCCAGCACTAATATTATCCCAAGCATTATTGGTAACCTTACCGGTCTGCGGATCCATCCAAGAAATATTACCGTTAAGGTTGTCATTGTCTGCATACAGCCAACCATCGGAATGTGCGGTAACGGTACTGCCGGCCAATGAAATTGGTGTTCCATTAATGGCACGAGCAAATTCGATATGCTTACCATCATAATTATTTAATGAAGCAAAACCAATGAACGCACTGCCCTTGATGAAATTAATTGGTTGCTGCATTTGGTAATCAGCAAAATATTGAATAGAAATCCGGAAATCTGTAATCCCACTATAATCAAATCCATCATATGGATTACTGAAAAATCTTATATTGTAAGATTGAGATACATTATCTGGATTCGAGAATTTCTGGAAATTACTAAATGTATAAACAGCGCTCTTGATCTTTACTCCGTTATAACTACTGTTTTGAAGATTGGTATATGTAACTTTGATAGCTTTCGGAAGTGATTTGCTCAAATCCACTGCTGTAATATACTTATAATGCCTATAGTGATTATCTGCTTTTGCTGGATCCTGAGCCGCTGGATTTAGAATAGTCTGTCCATCAGCAACAACAGTTATATCAGCATTCTGTTCATCCCCTAAGGTGAACATCTGCTCAGCCTTTAATGCATCGGAATTGGTTGTATTAATCGCATTAGAAGCTGGCGCGTTGGTTTGACTAGCTTTAGCACTGTTTGGCGCCGCTGATTGCGCTGAACTATTGACATTATTCTGTCCTGCTTGTAAAGCGTTACTTGCAACCGAAGCAGAAGCAGGAGTTGCACTATTATTGCCAGTTGAACTTGCTACATTAGTAGTCTGTGCAGCTGCACTTTGAGGAGCAGGCGTACTAGATTGACTAGCTGGTGCACTAGAGTTACCAGCTGCACTAGTCTGTGTCCCTGCCTTCAGCGTCACCGCTTGATTAGTCTCCGCACTATTAACATTGGTTTGTTGTTGCGTCGCGTCATTGTTACCGGCAGCTGCTGGCGTCAAATCCGCGTGGACGTTTGCCATGTTGCCGCCAAAGTAGAAAGTAGTACCCAAGAGCACTGAAGCAACCCCGATTCCTAATTTACGTAAACCGTAATGAGGAATTTGTTGAGAGTTCAACAATTCTTTTTAATACTTATTATTCTTTGAAACCATCATCGACTCTCCCTTTCTATAAAATTCCCTTACCATTGTTTTTTACACCCTTTAAGCAATGGTAAATTAAAGATCATAAAACTATGATTAATATTTTTATGATCCAACAACTATAATTATAAATATAATAATAAAAAGCAACCTTCTCGAATTGCCTTTCATTACCATTATTATAAATATGGATAAATAATTGCTTGTAATACCTATTACTGCAATGGTTGCGTACGCTTACAACGTTTCTATACCTGTTTTAAAAAACTATTAAATATGTTTAATTTATCATATGTATTCAACACCATAATGGACACTTAATTGGGATATATATTAATAGCAAGAGGTGCCACGCTTAGCGAGTGATCAGGGGTGATTAGCATATCCATAGTTAATTGATAACTCCACCGTCGAGATAGGCTATAATATGGTTAGCATTAATATGGAGTGAACATTTTGGAAGCAGATAAGTATCTTAAACTGATCAACGAGGAGCTCGCCAAGCTCCCGGACTATGTCAACGAATACTACCTTGGTACCAACCATGCCGTCACCACGACCTACCAGTACCTGACCGAGATCCGTCGTTTCTTCGACTGGCTGCGGGTCAGCGGCCTCGTCAAAGCTGAAAACAACCAAGGCATCCCCGTCGACGCCCTGGTTAAGCTCCGGCGCAACGACATCATGCTGTATATCGACCACCTGAAGCACAGCACTAATGCCCAGGGCCATCTGAACTCGCCAACCTCGATCAACCGCTCCATCAACGCCCTGCGCTCGCTGTTCAAGTTCCTGACGGTCACCGCCGACGTCAAGGATGGGGAGCCGTACTTCTACCGCAACGTCATGCTGAAGATTGACTCACTCAATGATACCAAGACGCTGAACTACCGCGCCCATACCCTGGCTTCCCACATGTACCGGGGACAGATGAAGTTCGACTTCATCAATTTTATTGAGAACGAATACCTGCAGAAGTGCGACAAGCGGGCACGGCGCCCCTTCAAACACAACCGGGAGCGGGACATCGCCATCATCACCCTGATCCTCGGCACCGGGGTCCGGGTCTCCGAGGCCGCTAACGTCAACCTGGGTGACCTCAATCTCAAGCAGCAGCTGCTTGACGTTACCCGGAAAGGAGGCCAGCGCGACTCGGTGCCGATTGCACCCTGGGCGATTCCCTACCTGAAGAACTACCTGCAGGTTCGGGCTCAGCGCTACCACGCCGTTAAGAAGGATGTTGCCTGCTTCCTGACGGTCTACCACGGTGAGACCCGGCGGATGACCGCTAATTCCATTGAGCGGATGGTCAAGAAGTACTCGACCGCCTTCGGTCATCCCCTGACCCCCCACAAGCTCCGCCACACCCTCGCCTCAGAACTCTATGACGTCACCAAGGACCAGGTTTTGGTAGCTCAGCAATTGGGCCAGAAAGGAACCTCCGCGACCGACCTCTACACCCACGTGGACCAGAAGCAGCAACGCGCGGCCTTGCAGGAGATCAGCGATCATCCTGATCAGCACTAGAAACAGCAAAAGCAGCCGGTGAACCGTTTGAAGTTCACCGGCTGCTTTTCATTTAGTTAATAATCGTTATCCGCGCGTGCTTAATGGCCGCCGGGCTCAGTTCCTGACCGATTCCCGGCCGGTCGGGAACCGGGTACTGTCCATTTACTGGTTGATAGTGGTACCGTCCGGACTGGTAATTGGCGTCCTTCAGATTAATCTCGTGCTCCTCATGAATCACGAAGATGCTGCAGGCCGCCTCAAACTGGAGGGCGGCCGCGGTGGCAATTGGGCTACCACAGACGTGCAATTGAAGACCTACCCCATTAGTCTCGGCCAGAGCAGCGATCTTAATAGCACCGGTAATTCCACCGCAGTTGCCCAGGTCGGGCTGGACCATCGTCACGTCTTTGATTAGCGGCAAGTAGGTCTGCGGACCAGTGAGGTGTTCACCGACAGCGAGGTTAGCCCCCGTCGCCCGCGCCAGCTGGACCGTCTGGGCCGGATCGATTGACGGCAACAGTTCCTCATAGTAGTCGATTCCTAATGGCGCCAGTCGTTGAACCAGCTGCTGAGCGGACCAGCGGGTGAGGTTAGCGTGACAGTCGATGATAATCCGGACGTCGGGACCGACAGTGTGCTGAATCGCCGCCACCCGCTGATAGTAGCGATCGAGCTGTGCCGGACTAAGCAAACGTCGATTGTCAATCAGGCCTTGTCCACGTTCCTGGGTGATCGGGTCGACCTTGATGGCGGCATATCCCTGCTCAACTACCCGTTTAGCTAGGCGCGCAAAATCACGCGGGGCGGTTACGTAACGAGAAAACGGACCCCAGCCATATTCGATGTGGCTGGCATAGGCTGGCAACTGTGAGTGGAGCTTGCCGCCCAACAGCTGATAGAGCGGCTGGTGGATCGATCGTGCCTTCAAGTCCCAGATGGCCGTATCCAGGGCACTGATGGCGGCGTACATCGTGCTTCCCGGGTTCTTCGCCCAGAAGGTATGCTCGTAGAAATCTTCCCAGATCGCGTTGCTGTCCCAAGCGTTGCGGCCGATGATCCGCGGTGCCAACTCTTTCAAGACACTAACCACCCCTGCGGCGCCAGTCCCATAGGCAATTCCGGCCTCACCCCAGCCGCACTGGCCGCTAACTGTCTGCACTGCCACCACTACGGGATGCCAGATTGGGGAGAGCTGTCCCCAGTCCAGTCGAAAAATGGTTACCCGGCTAATTGTCATGGCTAGTCACCGCCTCAACGACCTTGCCGGCGATTTCTTCACTGGCTCCGGCTGCCAATAAGTTATCGAGGCCTGCAACGGCCAGCGTATCTTGAAGGGTGTCACGGTTGACTGGTTGGCCCGTCAGGCGTTTCTCCAACTGGTCGGCGGTGGCCTGGTTCATGCTGATCAGGTCGCCGTGAATTTTAACATCGGCCAGCTGATTGTCACGGACGTTGAAGCCCAGACCAAAGCTGCCGACACCGTGAAAATAAGCGTCAATGTAATAATCCGTCAGCCCGCTGCCATAGATCCACTGGTGGGTACCAAGCTTCGTGCGTGCCAGTTCTTTAATAGCATCCCACTCTGCAGTCGTTAGGTGCCGCATCTGAAGGTCAGGATTAAGGGCCCGGACATGTTTGAGGATGAGTCGCTGGAGGTCATCCCGAGTGAAGCCCGCCTGCTTGATGTAAGGCTTCAGGTTAGTAACCCGGCTGCGGACCGACTTGATCCCCTTATCAGCCAGCTTGGATTTAGACGGGGTCAGGACCGCATTGGCCGTTGCCGTGTCCACGTCAAACATCAGCGTCCCGCCGTAGAGAACCCGATCCTCGATCTGGGCAAATGCCATCCCCGAGAATTTCTTCCCCTGGTAGGTCAAGTCGTTGCGGCCGGTCTGTTTAGCATCGATTCCGACCTCGTGCAAGGCTGCCAGGATCGGCTGAATGTAGTGGGAGAACTTGGGCGTCTTAACCTTTTGGGCCGTGTCGATATAAACAAAGGTCAGATCCTCGGGATCAACAAAGACCGCTCCCCCGCCGGGATTGCGCCGGACCAGACCGATCTGGTGTTCACGCAAGTAGGGAAAGTTGACCTCATGATAGACGTCCTGATAGTGGCCGAGAATTACCACCGGCCCCATCGGGTGATAGAAATACAATAGCTCTTGTCCCTGAAACTGGGGTGCCTTTTGCAGGTAGACCGACAGTGCCTCTGGAATTACTGGATCTTTGAAATAGTCTTCGTCATCGCTCATATCGATATAAAGCATTTTATCCACCTTCTTAAGCCAATTATAGGTCTTATTCAGTGAAAGTGTTTGAGATATGTCCATGTGATTGACGCTGGGCCCGCTCAAACAGGTAGCGGTCAAGGAGGGACCGGTATTGCAGCTCGGCATCGTCCGCCAACAGCAAGCGGCCCGTCTGATCGAACTGGTAGCCGCCCCACATGTGCTGACCGATCGGACTAACCAGGATCCATTGCACGATCTGCAGCAGGCCAATCGTGTGCTGAGCATCAAGATAACCCAGGGCAACCACGTCCCGCGAGTCAATGTAGTTGAAGATTCGACAGCGCAGGTTCAGGATCCGCTTGCGTTGCCGCGCATTCAGCAGCCAGTAGAGGTTGGGACCCTCGTACAGCCAGGCTCCCGCTACCCGTTCCGGATAGCGGCAATTGGCCAGGGCAAACTGCCCGTTGATGGAACCTAGGGAGTGCCCATAAATGTAAAAGGTAGCAGCCGGGTTGTTTGCCATCAGCTGGTTGAGGCAATTGGCGGCGGTCCACATCTCGGCAGGGATGTCCGGCAGCTGGTGGAGGATCGCATCCCCCACCGGCAGGTTGACCCACAGCCACTCGTTCGTCCAGGTGGTTGGGTCCCCATGGCAGATCCCCGCAGAGCCCCGCAGAAGGACGATCTTTTTTCGCGGACCGCGCTTCACCACCGTATCCCGGAAGCCGTCAGCGGTATTGATGACGCGCTCGACTTGACCAATGAGCGTTTGATCCGGCAATTGAACCTGCTGGCCGACCCGCCAGTCCCAATATTCGCGTTGGGCCAGCCAAACCCGCTGGCGATCAGTCAAGTTAATGCTCACGTAAACACCCCTGTTTCCTTAATTATTATCTTTTTTCGACCTAGGTGCAATCAGTTGTTATCTACTAACTATTGAATATTTCCGGTCTGAAACCGTATAGATAATATGCAAAGAGTCCCCCAGGCACAAAAGACGACACCCTCGGGCAAAAATAAATAAACATGTGTTTGCTTTACGCAAATAAAAAAAGACTATATACTTAAGGTGTCATCTAAGCATATAGTCTTTACCATCAGCCATTTCTGATGGATTTTTTATTTATAGCCTAAAATAGCTTGAATCATTAAATCAACCTCACCGGGTATCTCAGTATGTTCTATAAATTTAGTCCAACGATGACTAACATCTAATGTGGCTAATTGATCGCATAATAACGTCCCATAGGTTTCTGTATTAGGCCCTTTCTGTGTCCAGTTATAGGCCAGAGGATATTCTCTTTCGGTGGTTGTGAATGGTATGGCCCATACAAACGGGCCACGTTCATTTAGTAACCTTCTACTTACAACCAGCCAAGGACGTACTCCTTTCTGCTCGTAGTTATTCTTAGGCTTCAGATCATTTGACACAATAATAATGTCGCCTCGTCCGTAAGGCTCATGGCTAAATGCCATAACGTCAAATCCTCTCTATATTAATTTTTCGTGTTCAAACGCTACTATATTTCACTCGCACAAAAAATGTTAATATAATTCTTTACCTATCGCACCGCCTTTGTTCACCACTTCAAATGGATAAGGCTGGTCACTATCGTAGTCCTTAAACAACTTATCTAGTAGTTTTTCTTCTTTTTTAGGTTTGATGATAATTGAATCATTTGTTACATTCACACTAACTTCATCATCATTAGGGGTAATTCCAACTTGCTTTAGCATCTCTTTAGGGAGGCGAATAGCATTGGAATTACCCCATTTTCTTAATTTAAGCGCTTCTTCCATAATTAGCCCTCCAATTTTTCTACATATACCTACTTTACGCTTTAAGTATATACTCGTTTACACAAGAGATCAATACGGATATACACGGAAAAACATCCAGCATATGCCTGTCAGTTGGGCTCGTTTAAGAAAGCACTTTGAACTTCCGGCTGAGTCATATCTAAAAAGTAGTGTATAATACATACAATGCTTTTAAGGGAGCGTCTTTTATGTTATATGATGCAGCATTAGTCCTAGAAGGCGGGGCCTTTCGGGGACAGTATACCGCTGGGGTGGTTGATGCCTTCCTGGCGCACCACATTGAATTTTGCAGTGTGATCGGGGTATCCGCCGGGTCGCTGTGCGGGGCCAACTTTGTCTCCAAACAGTACGGCCGCCCAGCGATGATCAATATCCACCACCGCCACGACCGCGACTACATTTCACTGACCCACCTGCTTCATCGCAAGAGTATCATCAACCTGGATTACCTCTTTGAGGACCATGGCTGGCAATGGCGGAACTTCAACGACCAGGCATACCGGCGTTCAGCCTCGCACTTCACGGCCGTCGCTACTCGAATGACCGACGCAAAGGCTGTAACCTTCACCGACCCGGTGGGGGATGAGCTGACCCGGGCGCTGAAGGCTTCCTCATCAATGCCGATCATCGCCAAGCCGCAACGGACCAGCCAAGGCCTGTGCATGGACGGTGGGGTCGCCGATTCTATTCCATACGACATTGCCCAGCAGCAGGGTTTTAAAAAGATTGTCATTGTGCGGACCCGGGACATCAACTACCGGAAGAAGGCGACCAGTCGGGCCCTCGTCCAGCTCCTTCACCGCTACTATCCAGAATACCCAATCTTCGTCAAAGCGGCTATCAACCGGCCCACTGCGTATAACCAGCAGGTCGAAGAGGTCAACCGCCTCACCAAGGAAAAGCAGTTCTTCACCCTTGCCCCGCAGCACCCGGTCAAGGTCAGCCGGATCGAGGGCAATACCAAGAAGCTGGTTGAGCTGTACGAAACAGGGAAACAGGAAATAAACCAGGTCCTGCCGCAGATGATTAAGTACCTTGAGAAGTAGGGAATCTGGCGACTACATAAGGATGTGATTATTATGTCTATTGAAGTTACGCAAAGTGATTTCAGTGAGCGCGTTAAGACCTATCTGGATCAAGTAAAATAATCAGACAGTCTTAGTTACCTGTCCGCAGCAGAAAACAGCCGCAATCATTCCTCAAGATCAATTAAACAATCGCATTAGGAGTGTCCGTGTGCCGGACTGAGATACGCTCGTTAAGCGTGGATTCTAGAACCTGTGAGTTAGTACTCGAGTAGGGAAATGCATCATAGTGCAAACCGACAATCAGGTTCCTCCGATTGCCGGTTTTTATTTTGGAAAGGGATGTTTGTAGAATGGAAAATGCTGATCTGCCCTGCCGACTGGTCGACCAGGTCCGCCGCAAGAACCCGGTCGTGCTGACCATTGCTAATGACGTAACTGCTGATAAAGTTGCGGACGGGCTGAGTGCCTGCGGGGCCTCACCGATCATGTCCAAGGCCCCCAAGGAAGCCGCCGAGATGGTCAACCTGGCCGATGCCATTACGATCAACCTCGGGACCATCAACCAGACGCAGTTAAGCCTGATCCGGGCGGTCCTCGACGCCAATGCAGGACGGCGACCGGTGGTTATGGATCCTGTCGCCGTCGGCAGTGTTGACTATCGACTGAAGATTGCCAAGCAGCTGCTGGATGATTACTACTTCACCGTCATTCGGGGAAATGCCAGCGAGATCGCTGCGCTGGCTGGTTACGACAGTGCCGGTCACGGCATCGATGCCGGTGCCCAGCAGACGGCGCCCGTTCCCGTGGCCAAGCAGTGCGCCCAGCACTATCACACCTGTGTTTGCCTCACCGGGCCAACCGATGTCGTGATGGACGGCCAGGACACCTTCTTGAACGCGACGGGGGCGGCCATGCTGACTGTCAACGTGGGGAGTGGCGACATGCTGTCCAGCATCACCGCGGCCTACCTGACTGTCGGCGACACCCCCATTGCCAGCAGTGCTTTGGCAGCCAAGCTCTTCAGCCTCGCCGGGGCCAATGCCGCCCAGCAGGCAGCCGGACTCGGGCGATGGCAGGCATGTTTCTTCGATGAATTAAGCCAGCTGGATAGTCAATGGCTGACTGACCAATTAGCAAATGAAAGGGACGATAATGATGACAAATGATTTTCCTCAAACATTAACAATTGCGGGCACTGACAGCGGTGGCGGTGCCGGAATCGCGGCGGACTTGAAGACAATGCAGATGCGGCACGTCTTCGCTACCATGGTCGTAGTCGCGGTAACCGCCCAGAACACCCTGGGGGTCCAGGACGCCTTTCCAATGCCGACTAAGATGATCGACGAACAGTTCGCCTCCCTCGCCGCCTACCTGAATATCCGAGCCTGCAAGACGGGGATGCTGGCCGATGCTGAACACGTCAAGGCCATTGTCCGTAACCTTAAAAAGTACGACTTCGGCCCCCTCACCGTCGACCCCGTGATGATCGCTAAAGGCGGCGCACCCCTGCTCAGTGAAGATACCATCAGCGTAGTTCGCGATGAATTGGTTCCGCTGGCCAACCTGGTCACCCCAAACCTCCCTGAGGCCGAGAAACTGACGGGCATGACGATTACGACCGAGGATGAGATGGTTACAGCCGGCAAGAAATTGCAGGCGCTCGGGGCCAAGAACGTCCTGGTCAAGGGCGGCCACTTCAACAGCGCAGATGAGGCCAACGACTTTGCCCTGCTCGCTGACGGCAAGAGCTTCTGGATGACGGCTCCACGGGTTGACACGCATAACACCCACGGCACCAGTGATACCATTTCAGCCTGCATCACGGCGGAACGGGCAAAGGGCCACACGATGGAAGAGGCGATCCGGACTGGTAAGGCCTATGTCGAAGCAACTATTCGCGATGGGATCAACGTCGGTCACGGCCATGGTCCCCTCAACCATTGGGCCAAGATTAAGGAGGATGACTGATAACTGCTTTTGATTCCAACATGCTCAAGTTTTACCTAGTCGGCGGGACCCAGGACGTCGGCAACGACCCCGAACGCTTCTTGCGCGATGTCGAGGCCGCCCTCAAGGCTGGCGTGACCGCCTTTCAATACCGAGAAAAGGACGGCTCCCAGCTCAGCAAAGCGGCGACGATCGATATGGCTATGCGGCTGCGTAAGCTCACCCACCAGTACTACGTTCCCTACTTCATTGATGATGACGAGGAACTGGCCCTGAAGGTCGGGGCAGATGGGGTTCACGTCGGCCAGAAGGACTAGCGGATCGAGGAGGTCATTCAGCGGGCCGCCGGGAAGCTCTTGATCGGTTACTCCTGCAATACGGCCGCAGAGATTGCCAAGGCCAACCGCCTAGCTGCTGTTGACTATGTCGGGACGGGCCCTGTCTTCCCCACTAACTCCAAGGGGGATGCCGACCCGGCCACCGGTGTCGGGCAGCTGGCCCAGCTGAACGCGGCCAGCCAGCACCCCATGGTTGCCATCGGCGGGATTAGCCGGGACAATCTGAATGCAGTCCTCAATACGGGGGTTGCCGGGGTAGCTGTCATCTCCATGATCCTCGGCAGCCAGGATATCACGAGTACCGTCAAGCAGATGCAGGCCGCCTATTCCAACTAAAATTAAAAAGCTGGGTGATTAAGCCCAGTTTTTTTTAGTATTTGGCAATCTCTTCTGACAAGGCCAGCAGCATAAAGCAGGCCACGATAAAGATTGTCAGCAGAATGACATAACGCCGTTGCGGATTCTTTTTCATTGCACTCCCCTCCTCATCCCTATTATAAGGCCAGAACAGGAAAAGTAGACAGGCAAAACAGAGTGCGCTAAATTATTATGGTAAGGAGTGAAGATAGATGGCAGATGAAAAGTACGAATATGACGAGAACGGCTTCCGCAAGGATCTGAAGGACCGTGACGACGTCCTTCACCAACCGGACGCGGACCGTTCCAACTGGGACACCCACGAGCTCGACTACGACCAGACGGTAGCCGTGCTGACCGACAAGGAGGCCGTTAAGCCAGAGATGCAATTTAACGACGAGGTTCTCGACAAGGTTCGGCAGGAGATTCCTAAGATTGACGATACGGCCGTTGACAAAGTCATCGAGGACAAGTACCAACAGATCCTGCTGGCCCGCTATAACGTCGACCAAGAGGAGAACATCACCATTCACGATGACGATAATCAGCAAAAGTAGTCCCTTCCCAATCAAAAAAGTGCCCATGATTAAGTTCATGGACACTTTTTGTTGAATTTAGGCGAAAAAGGCCTTGGTTTGCAGCCACTTGGACAGGGCGATTGAGATCGCTACCCCCATTGCCAGCGGCAGGAAGGCGGAGAAGTTCAGGTGACAAACTTCAAACAGCATGAACATCGCCATCAGCGGGGCCTGCTGTGAGGCCGCCAGCAGGAAGGTTGCTCCTAAGACCGCCGCTTGGGCCATCGTAACACCGGGCACGAAGCTAATGTAGGCCATTCCGGCAAAGGCACCAATAACGGCACCAACCGCGATTGACGGTGTCAGGACCCCACCGTAACCACCGCACTTCATGACAAACAGGGTTACGAGGACCTTGGCGACCAGGCCAAAGAGCAGGGCCAGGATCACCGCCTTGCTATGGGAAGTGGTGTTCATAGCCATCTGGGCTAACCCCCGACCATTTCCCATGATCTGGGGAAAGAAGGCGGCGATTCCACCGGTGACAGCGGCTACTGCTGGCAGCTGTGCCAAAACGTTGATCTTGGTTGCCCGGTGTGCCTTCGCTACCCCGATGTACTTCTTAAACAGGGTTCCCAGAAAGCCGCAGACCAGACCGAGGATCAGGGCCAGCGGGAGGATCTGCAACTGGAAGCTCTTAGGGCCAACCAGGTAGTATGGCTGGTAGCCCTTAACGATCGACCCGATCAGGGTGGCAATTACGGACATCGTCAGGCTGACGGCAATGACCCGGGCGTTGATCTTCTTGTACAGAAGCTCCATGCAGAAAACGGCCCCGGTGATTGGCGCAATGTAGACCCCGGCAAATCCGGCCCCCGCTGCGGCGGCCGTGATCATCCGCCGGTCTTCGGCGTCCAGCCCCAGGAACTTGTTATCCTGGAAGAGGTTCTCCCATTTCTGGGCCAGGGCAGCACCGGCTTCCCGTGGTGCCAGTTCCCGACCGATGGAGTTCCCCGTCCCCACGAAGAAGATCTGCGTGTAGACGTGGATCAGGGTCTTAGCTAGCGGCATCTGCTGTCCCTTCACGGCCTTCCCCAGCTTGACCGGCTTGTAGTTGCGCTGCAGGAGGTACCAGATGATTGCTGAAATGATCCCCCCGATCAGGACCGAGGCAAAACGCCGCATCCCGCCGGCAGAAACGTCCACGGGAACCAGGTTGTTCTCCTGAAAGTGCAGGAACAGTTTCTCAGTTAAATCCAGGGCAACGCTGACCAGCAGGGAACTGAAACCTACTACGACCCCCAGCACCACCGTCGCAATTGCCAGTGGCAGGTTCTTACTTATCTTCACAATTCTCTCTCCAATACTTTTAAAATTGAAAATCGTTAATCATTTTAACACGTTTAGCCATAACTTACAGGCTAATCTTGGCGAATTGCCTCATCAATCGGTATAATAGAGGTAGTTTGACAAAATTTCAGGTGAAGTTAATAAGATGAAAAAATACACAAAACTCCTGGCCGGGATTGGCTGCTGGCTGATCTTTGCCATCTTTCTCCTGGGCGTCCAGGGCGATGCCAGCTGGATTCATCAGCTTGATCAATGGGGCTATCAGCTCCCGCAACCCACTACAGCCGTCCGAACCCGGGTGTTCACAACGATTACCCACCTTGGTGATCCAATGATACTCTTGCCCTTATCGATCCTCATCGGGATTCTTTTCTGGTGGCGCCGTCGATTTATCCGCGGTCTGCAATTTGCCAGTCTCCAGCTCGTAGGGTACCTGTTGGTGATCGCTGTCAAGTACAGTCTCCGCCGTCCCCGGCCCGAACATAAATTGATCCCCGCTCATGGGTTCAGCTTTCCCAGTGGCCACACCTTTGCGACGACCGTTTTTGTTCTGACAGTAGCGGCCCTCATTTGGCCCCATCTTAAGAGGCGTTGGCAACGAATCGTCGTGGGATTGGCGGCCGGATCCTGGATCATATTGGTCATGGCCTCGCGGGTCTACCTGCGCAACCACTTCACCAGCGATGTGTTCGCCGGATTGTGTCTGGCCAGCGGCTGGTGGCTTCTCGCTACGGCGGCCTGGCAGCGAATTGCCCAATGCAGGTGAATTGGTAGTTGAAAACGTTTGACGGGCCGGTATAATTAATAATGGAAATTAAAATTGGAGGAATTGGCATGAAAAGCCGATTTAAGATTGGAACACTTTTAACGATAGGAATTACCCTGCTATTAGGACTGGCCCTGGCTGCCCCTGCTTCAGCCGACCGGGTCACACCGCCAACCGATAGCAGTCAGAGTATTAAAGCACCCGCAGCCAGCGATAACAGTCAGGCGAACAGCAGCTGCTCAGCAAGTACTGCCGACAGTTCCTCTACGAGCAATGATACTAAGACCAGTAAGGCCAGCCAGAGCTCAGCTAGTCGGACCAACACTAGTCAAGATGCGGCCAGTACCAACAGTACCACTGCCGCGGCCAGTGACAGCGCAAGCGCAACCAACTCAACCGCAGCCAGTGATAACAAGCAGGCCACGGCAACAGTAGCGGTATCAGTTGTCGACAATAGCCAGCAGCCCGTCGATCAGGCGGCAATGTCTCAGACCAGTGACGTGTCCAAGGCCAAAAGCGTTAAGAAGGTTACCCTCACCACTCCCAATACTGCCAAGCAAATCAATCACCAATCCCTTGATCAGAAGATTACCCTGATTCCGCAAGTAAGCAAGAAGGCGCTGATCATAACTGGCGGTATCGCTTTGCTGGTTTGGGTGCCAACAATTGTCGTTATATTTAATACCTTCATCTAGGATCACTTGTCAGGTGGTGATCCGCTTTTTATTTTAAAACAAAACAGCCAGCAGAAAGCATAGGCTCTCTGCTGGCCGCTTCGTGTAAGTAGGTAGGCAATCACTACCTGTTTTGTATTGTAACAGTCATCTTTTGCTTAGGCAAGAGACTGAATGCATAATTAAATATTAAATTTTCACTATCGCCCGATAAACAGCCGCTACTCGGGTGGTTGCGCACAACCAATCAAATCAGTATTGCCAATCGAAGAAAAGAACATTAAAGTAGTTGATGTGACTATTTTTGAAGGAGTTTATCTATCATGGAACAAATTTTTCTAACTGTCCTGACCATCATCTTCATCGTGGAGAGTTTCTTTGAGATCCGTTATTTCACCCAGATCAGGAATACCTTCGTCAACTCCGGCCGGGCTACCCCTACCAAGCGGGTTCAACGGATCATCAAGATTGAGAACATGTGGAGCTGGGTTTCATGGATCTTCCTTTTCCTGCTCTTCATTCTCCCCGACCTCTACACGATGCTGGTGATCTGTGTCATCACGCTGATCGAAACCTGGGTCGTCTACGAGCTCTACAACGCCCGTGACTATGTTCAACGAATCAATAAATAATCGAAAAGGACCAGCCTTTCGCGGACTGGTCCTTTTTTAGTCGAGCAACGATCACTGGTCATCATCAAGCTCGCGATGGTAGTTGCTGCGCAAGGCCGCGGCTTGAACCTGGACAACGCTGCTCTGGTTGAAACGGGCAAACACCATTGCTTCGTTAAGCAATCGGTCAACCTGAGAAGCTGTTGCCCCGGCCGCGCAATGGCGTTTCGGGCCTGCAACAGCTTGATCCGGGGCATGAAGTAAGTGACGTGGCCAGCTGCACAGCATTCTATCGCCTCTCTCAGCAGCCGGTCACTAGCGGCCAGGCGCTGAGAGAGGGCATGATACTCTGCGACATAGTACATCATCATAATAATGCGCAGGTATTCACGCTGGTCGGCACGTGCCCGCTCACTGTCACCTTCATGGAGGTAGCTGATCACCTTGGCAAAGAAGAAATCAGCCCGATCCATCTTCCCGCGCCGGGCATACAGAATTCCCGAACCGAGGTAGGCCAGCTGGGAATAGATTGTCTGGTGGCCCTCGTCTAATTCCTCCAGGATCTTAGTGAAGTTAAACAGGGCCGCGGAACCCGGCTGATTAGTCAAGGTCGCCATTATTCCCTGCAGGTAGTAATGGCGCATCTGGGCCTGGGGGCTGTCATTGCGGCCGGCTTCATCCCCGCCAGTTGTTTAATAGCCTGGGGAAAGTGCTCAGCCATCATCGCTTCCTCGATTTTATCCAAGCTGGCGCGGACGTGGCGGACTGCCTGCACATCGTCATCGTTCAGATCATCAATTGTCAGCCCCAGCCGTCGACAAAGCTGGCCTAGGATCGCCAGCGACGGCACCTTGCCATTGTTCTCAAACTTGCTGAGGGTCGACTGGGTACAGATCCCCTGGCTCAGTGCCACCTGGGAGTAGCCGGGGGCCTTGCGCTGCCGGGTAAACTTCTCAATATCCATTTGCGTCGCCTCGGTTAGCCGTGAATGCCCAGGGCCAGCCTGGCAAACCGGCTCATCTTCGAAATGTCCCAGGCCGGCTCCCAGACCAGGTTGACCTTGCAATTGTTAACGCCAGCGACGCCCACCACTGCCTCATTAATCGCCTTGTTCAGGAAGTCAGTCAGCGGGCAGCCCATTGTCGTCAGGGTCATCGCCACGGTGCAGAGACCGTCATCATCCACCTTGACATCATAGATAAGGCCCAGGTTGACCAGGTCGATCCCCAGTTCCGGGTCAATCACCTTTGCCAGGGCATCCATGACCTTCTTCTCGATTGTTTCGTTTCCATCTGCCATGATTATCCTCTCCTTGCTAAGAACGGCTTAGAACGCGCACAGTGTCCCAAGTCGTTCTTTTCTATCAGCCGATTGATCCTTCCATCTCGAAACTGATCAGCCGGTTCAGTTCAACCGCATATTCCATCGGCAGCTTCTTCGTAAACGGCTCGACAAAGCCCATGATAATCATCTCAGTGGCCTTGGCCTCGGAGATTCCCCGGCTCATCAGGTAGTAGAGCTGCTCTTCAGAGATCTTGGAAACCTTGGCCTCGTGTTCCATCGCCACGTGGGCATTATCAATTTCATTGTAGGGAATCGTGTCCGAGGACGACTGGTCATCCATGATGATGGTGTCACATTCCACGTGCCCCTTAGAGCCGTCGGAATGCTTGCCGAAGCGCACCGTTCCCCGGTAGTCGGTTGAGCCCCCGGTCCGGGCAATGGACTTGGAGACGATCGAGCTTGAGGTGTTGGGGGCGTTATGGATCATCCGGGCCCCGGAGTCCTGGTGGATCCCGTTGCTGGCCACGGCGATCGACAGCATCGTCCCTCGAGCACCCTCGCCGTTGAGGTAGACACTTGGGTACTTCATCGTCACCTTGGAGCCCAGGTTACCGTCAACCCATTCCATCGTGGCGTTTTCGGCCGCGGCAGCCCGCTTGGTCTCAAGGCTGTAGATATTGTCGGACCAGTTTTGGATCGTAGTGTAGCGGCAGTAGGCATCCTTGGCGACGTTGACTTCGACCACAGCGGCGTGGAGGCTGTCTGTGGTGTAGTTAGGGGCGGTACAGCCCTCGACATAGTCCACGCTAGCCCCCTCGTCAACGATGATCAGGGTCCGCTCAAACTGTCCGGTGTTCTCGGCGTTCAGACGGAAGTAGGCCTGGATCGGCGTCTTCACCTTAACGCCTTTGGGTACGTAGATGAAGGAGCCCCCGGACCAGACCGCCGCGTTGAGGGCCGCAAACTTGTTGTCGCTTGGGTGGACGAGCTTGCCAAACCACTTCTTGAAGAGGTCCGGATACTTTTGCAGGGCCGTGTCGGTATCGGTGAAGATGATCCCCAGTTTGGCGAAGTCCCGTTTCATGTTGTGGTAAACCACCTCAGACTCGTACTGAGCCGAGGCCCCGGCAAGGTACTTGCGCTCGGCCTGCGGAACCCCCAGCCGGTCGAAGGTCCGCTTGAGGTCTTCAGGAACGTCCTTCCAGTCGCGGAACTTCTTATCCGTCATCTTCTGGTAATAGAGCATGTTATCGAGGCCCAGACCGGACAGGTCGGGGCCGAATTTCGGCATCGGCATCTTCTTATAGGTGTGGTAGGCCTTCAGCCGATAATCGAGCATCCACTGGGGCTCGTGCTTTTCGGCCGAGATCTTGCGCACAATCTCCTCGGTCAGACCCCGGCCGGTTGAATAGACCGGCTTGACATCGTCGTGAAAGCCATACTCATAGTTATCGTTGTCGACAATGCTTGCCGCTGTTTCCTTACTCATCGTCATCCTCCTCGCTGCTTTGTTTCAATAGGGCCCGCTGCAGAGCCCACCATGCCAGGGTGGCACACTTGATTCGGGCCGGGAACTCCATGATACTGGTCAGAATCTGGGCATCCCCGAGCTTAGCAAGCTCTTTTTCTGAGTGCTGCTTGCCAATTGCCATATCCGAGAATACCTTGGCCATTGCCAGCGCCTCCTCAGTGGTCTTACCCTTGACGGCATCCGTCATCATGCTGGCCGATGCCTGACTGATCGTGCACCCCTCCCCGGTATACGCAATCTCCTTAATCTTGTTGTCAGCAACATTGATCTGCAGGTTGATCGTATCGCCGCAGGTCGGGTTATGCAGGGTCATCGTGTTGGTCGACACCGGCAGTTTCCCCTTGTTGTGCGGGTGGTTAGCGTGGTCCAAGATCACTTCCCGGTATAATCCTCTTAATTTAGAAAGTCCCACCGTCAAAAAACTCCTTTGTCTCTTTGATTGCCTTAATCAGCTGGTCAGCGTCCCGCCAGGTATTGTAGAAGTAGAAACTAGCCCGGGCAGTTGCCGTCACGCCCAGTTTCTCCATCAGCGGTTGCGCACAGTGGTGTCCAGCGCGTACGGCGACCCCATCCATGTCGAGGGCCGTGGCAACATCGTGGGGATGCAGGTTAGCCATGTTAAACGCGATTACCCCGGTATGCTGACGCGGATCCTGGGGTCCGTAGACTGTCACGTATGGCAGGGCGGTCAACCGTGGCAAAACGTAGTCCACCAGTTCCTGCTCCTTAGCCTGAACATTAGCCATCCCCAGCGCCTGCAGGTAGTCAACGGCCGCGCCCAGTCCCACGGCCCCGGCGACATTTTGAGTCCCCGCCTCAAACTTGAAGGGAATATCCGCCCAGGTACTGTGGTCGCGGTGAACTTCACTGATCATCTCGCCGCCGTACTGGTAAGGCGGCATTGCCCGCAAGCGGTCGGCCTTGCCGTACAGCACACCGATTCCCATCGGGCTCATCATCTTGTGCCCCGAGAAGGCGTAAAAATCAACGCCCAGGTCCTGAACGTCAACCGGCATGTGGGGAACCGCCTGCGCCCCATCGCCGACAATTACGGCCCCGTGCTGGTGAGCCAGCTTTGCCAGTTCCTTCAGTGGGGTTACCGTTCCCAGGACGTTGCTGGCGTGCGTCACCGCCACAATCTTCGTCTTGTCAGTGATCTTCTGGCGAGCGTCTTCCATGTCGAGCTGCCCCTGATCATTGAGACCAATGTATTTCAGGGTGGCGTGCTTGCGCCGAGCCAGCTGTTGCCAGGGGATCAGGTTGCTGTGGTGTTCCATGATCGAGATGACAATCTCATCACCGGCCGATACGTTAGCCTCCCCGTAAGTAGCGGCTATCATATTCAGGCTGTCGGTACAGCCCTTGGTAAAGATGATCTCGTCGGCTGAGGCGGCGTTGATGAAATGCTGCACCTTCACCCGCGCGTCTTCGTAATCCTTGGTTGCCCGCTCCGCCAGGGTGTGAACGCCCCGGTGCACGTTGGCATTATCATGCTCGTAAAAATGCTGCAGCGCTGCCAGCACCTGCCGGGGACGCTGGGTTGTCGCCGCATTGTCCAGGTAAGCCAGCCGTTCATCATTCACCTGCTGGTTGAGAATGGGAAAATCATTTTGGGCATCATTGATACTGCAAGCCATCAGCAAGCTTCCTTTCCAAAATATCGATCATTCGGTTACGAACGTCCTTCGATGGAATAACGGTAAGAACAGCGCCCAAGAATCCCCGGATGACCATCCGCTGGGCCTGGGGACGTGGAATCCCCCGACTCATCAGGTAGTACAACTGGTGGGGATCAACGGGACCAACACTGGCCGCATGAGCAGCTACCACATCGTTTTCATCAATGAGGAGGATCGGGTTGGCATCCCCGCGGGCCTGGGGTGACATGATCAATACCCGATTTTGCTGGTCCGCATCGGAACCGTGCGCCCCGTGAACAATCTGCCCAATCCCGTTGAAGATCAGTTCAGAATGCTCCAAGATAACCCCACGCTGGTTAATCAGGCCGGTGGTGTGCTTGCCGCGGTTAGTCACCCGGTTGTTAATACCGACCTCTTGCTTTCCCGTGGTGACGGCAATCATCTTGGAATTAGCGTAGCCCCCTTCGCCCAGCAGCTCGGAGTCCATGTCGCCAACCGTGTCACCATCGTTCATGATCCCAACGGCCCATTCAACATGTGCATTGCGGGCGATATCGGCCCGGCGCTTGAAATAGGTGTGGGTGTGGGCACCCAATTCGTCCAATGATGAAAAGTCAATCTCACTGTCATCCTGAGCAACCAGTTCAATCATCATGTTGGCTGGATTGTCATGTTCGCCGATTGACGAAAGGTGCTGGATGAACTTAACCTGGCTTCCCCGGTCGGCGATCACCAGTATATGTGACACCAGCGGCTCCTCCTGCGTGTTGTCCTGAATCAGTTCCGCCTCAATCGGCTGCTTAACCGTGACCCCTTTAGGAATATAGAGGAAGAGACCCGCGTTGAGGTAGGCCTGGTGGTAGGCGGTCAGGAGATTCTCGTCGGCCTTGATGGCGGACATGAAATATTTATTGAACATGTCAGGATGTTCCCGGGCCGCTGTGAAGATGTCGGTCAGGATTACGCCTTGCTCACGAAGAGCTTGGGGAAGCTGCAGCTGAACAGTGCTCTGGCCAAGCTGAATTGCTCTGACCGCTTCGGGATCTGGCTGATCCAACGCCAGCCGGTCGGAAGAAGACGGGCACCATGCCAACTGCGCTTTAATCAGCGGCCACTCTTGAAACTTAAAGCGCTGCATGCGGGGCAGAGGGAGCTTTTCCATCAGCCCCAATGCCGCTAGTCGTCGTTCTCGCAGGCTGGCCGGTTCGTTATTTTGCCGGCTGGCAGCTATTACCTGCTTACGCGCTTGTTTTTTATCAATCATTACGCAGCCCCCTAGTCCTCATCGTCCACGAGCTTAATGTCCAGCCCCAGCTCGTCCCGCAGGCCGGCGTATCCCTCGTCTTCCAGTTTCTTGGCCAGGTCAGGGCCACCCGTCTTCACGATCCGGCCATCCATCATGACGTGGACTGTATCGGGCACGATGTAGTTCAGCAACCGCTGGTAGTGGGTAATGATCAGGGAGCCGAAGTTATCACCGCGCATCGAGTTGACCCCCTTGGAGACCACCTTTAGGGCATCGATGTCCAGCCCGGAGTCAATTTCATCGAGGATGGCAAAGCTGGGTTCGATCATCAGTAACTGCAGAATTTCGTTCCGCTTCTTTTCCCCGCCGGAAAAGCCCTCGTTCAGGTAGCGCTCCGTCATCGATTCGCTCATGTCCAACAGCTTTAGGTTTTTATCCAGCTTCTTAATGAAGTCTATGACGGAAATCTGATCATCTGCTGAGCGCCGTGCATTGATGGCTGCCCGGAGAAATTCGGCATTGGTAACTCCCTGAATCTCGGCCGGGTACTGCATTGCAAGGAACAGTCCCTTGCGTGCCCGCTCATCAACGGGCATGTCAACGATGCTTTCGCCGTTCAGCAGGATATCGCCCTGGGTCACATGATAGTTAGGCTGACCCATGATGGTTTGCGAGAGGGTCGATTTCCCCGTCCCATTTGGTCCCATGATGGCGTGTATTTCGCCCGTCTTCATCTTCAGGTTGACCCCCTTGAGGATCTCTTTCTCCTGTTTTTTCTCTTCGTCCTGAACAGAAACGTGTAGGTCTTTAACTTCTAGAGTCGCCATAAAATATTCCTCCTGGCATAATTGCTATTCCCGACAAACAAGCGACATCACCGCCGTAATTGTTTACCAACGAATGAAAATCGTTACAAAACCATTATATCCAAATGTTTTGAATAATAAATAACCGTGTTCGATGCGGAAATCGTTTTCAATTCGCACAAAGGGCACCGCTAGTCACACTAACTTTTCTATATATTTTTTGAATATTCATATCTTCGACTATTTCAGCTTTAAATGATTCCTAAATTTAGTTTGGCAGCTAACGATCATTCAAATATAATTTCAACCGACTAGTATCTGAAAAGGAGCGATTAAATGGTTAACCAGATGATTAATATTGGCCGCCTGATTAAGCGGGCGGACGTCAGTCTCAGCCGCCAGATGAATGATTTTTCCCGGCAAAGCGGACTGACCGGCAACCAGATGAACACCATTGACTACCTGAGCCGCCAAGAGAACATGGCTGCCAACCAGCAGGCAATTGAAAATAAATTTAATATCCGGCGATCCACCACCACGATTATCCATGCAGTGCATGGAGAAACGGCAGCTGGTCCAGCGCATCGTCGATCCCCATGACCGTCGTCAGCGGCAGGTTCAGCTGACGAGCAGCGCCCAGCAACTGGTGCCGACAGTTCATGCCTATATTGACAGTCAGGAGAAGCGGCTGACGGCAGCCTTTTCGCCTGCCGAGCTCGCCACGGCCGCCCGGGTATTGCGATACCTTGAGGAGGATAATTAAATGTCAAAGCATACTGTTAAGATTCCGGCCAGGGTCATCGCCGCTGTTATTGCTACCGGCCTATTGTCGTTTTGCGGAGTGATTGTGGAAACCGCCATGAACGTTTCGTTTCCCAAACTGATGACTGAATTTGGGGTGACAACCAATGTGGTTCAATGGATGACCTCAATCTACCTGCTGGTCGTAGCAATTATTGTCCCCTTATCAGCCCTGCTGAAACGCTCCTTTCGCACTAAGCCCCTCTTTTTGACGGCGGTGACCTTCTTCATCCTCGGCGTCATCATTGATGCCCTCGCCCCGACCTTCCCAGTCCTGCTGACCGGACGATTGATTCAAGGGCTCGGGACGGGGATCTCATTGCCGTTGATGTTCAATATCATCATGGAGCAGGTGCCTCGCCAACGGATCGGCCTGATGATGGGCTTCGGCAACCTGATCACGGGGATTGCCCCTGCCGTCGGCCCAACCTTTGGCGGCATTATTGTCTCCAGTCTCGGCTGGCGGTGGATTTTCTACATTCTCCTCCCCTTCCTGCTGGTATCATTACTGCTCGGGACGTGGGGAATTCAGCAAAAGACCGCTACCGCCCGTCAGCACTTTGACATGCTAAGCTGCCTGCTGATTGCTGTTATGTTCATCGGTCTGGTTGTCGGTTTCAGCAATTTGGCAACACTGCCGCTATTGAGCTGGCCAGTCGGCGGTGCTATTCTGATTGGGCTGCTTGCCATGGGACTGCTGAGCTGGCGGTCTCTCAGTATTACGACGCCGATTCTCGACTTTCATCTCTTTGGCAACCGCCGTTTTGCCGGACATGTATTAATCTTCTTTCTCACGCAGATGTGCTCCCTCGGCTTTGCCTTCCTGCTTCCTAACTATATTCAGCTGGTCAACCACAACACTGCCCTGCTTGCGGGACTGGTCGTGATGCCGGCCGGCTTCTGCGGGGCACTGTTTGCACCCGTTGGCGGCCGCCTGCTCGACCAGTACGGACCGAAGAAACTGGTATTGAGCGGAAGTATCTTAATGGCAGTTGCCATCCTGATCTTTACACTTTTCTCTCCTGCCATGAGCAACCTGGCCATTGCCCTCGTCTATATTCTGTATATGAGCGGCATGGGTTCCTTGATGGGAACAGTGATGACCAGTGCTCTCGCCAGTCTTCCGCAGGATAAACAAACTCAGGGAAACGCCATTCTTAATACCCTGCAACAATTTGCCGGCTCGATGGGCACTTCACTGGTCGCAATGATTGTTGCCAAGAGCCAGGTCGGGGTCGGCAAAACGGCCGCGGCCACCGCGCTCGGAACTCAGCACGCGTTTGTTTTGCTGCTGGTATTCGTCGTTATGATCGTGATTACCGTATTGCGGTTTGTTCCGCAGCGCTTGAAGTAATTTTGAGGGATCTTTTTTGAAGATTTTTTTGGCTTTAGTTAAAGTAAATCTCAACTAAAAGGTAAGCACAATCAAAAAAGCCGTCTGATGAGGGATCTTCACCAGACGGCTGCGATTTAACTGAACAGGTAGGCTAGCCAGCCAGGCCATGTTCGCGTTTTTTTCTTGGGTGTTGCTGATTTAATTTCCAATAGGTTGGTATCAAGGTGCCGTGCGATATTCATTCTATCAACCCCTTAATTAGCAAGGTAGCTCAGCGGCTTATCAACATTAACCTTCGTTCCCTGGTACTTCTTCTTAATCCATTGTTGAATCTGCTGGTTGTGGTAAAGGGTGACCAACTTCTGGTAATTCTTGTTGTGCCGATTCTTACGGGCCGTCGCAATGACATTGATGTTGTTCTTCGTGCTCTGGTTGACCTTTTCATGGTAGATCGAGTCCTTTAATACGTTCAGGTGCCCGGTCAGCGCAATCGTGTTCCCAATCAGAACCAGGTCAGTGGACTTTAAGACCCGCGGGCCAGTCGTGTCATCGATTTCCTTGAATTTAAGGTTCTTCGGGTTAGAAGCAATTCCCTCCGTCCCGGTAGTGGGGCCGAAGTTTTTCTTCAAGGTGATCAAGCCGGCACTCTGCAGGAGGAGCAGGCCCCGGGCGGTGTTAGCCGGGTTGTTGGCAATCGCCACCGTCGCCCCATCCGGTACCTGGCTCAGCCGATGGTAGCGGTCCGAGTAGATCCCCATGGGTTCCAGGTAGGTCGTGCCCAACGCCGCCAGTTGGGCCTTCCTATTCTCCTTATTGTAGGTCTGAAGGTAAGACCAGGACTGGAAGGCATTGACATCGATCTCCCCGTTGGCCGTCGCCTTATTCAAGGCCACCGGGTCGGTAAAGCTCTTCACCCGGATCTTCAGGCCCGCCTTCTTGGCCTGGTCCGACTTGGCAATGTGTTGCCAGATCTGGACATCGGGACCGATTGTGCCTAAGGTAATGGTCTTCTTGCCCAGCGGTCCCCCGTTGGCGGCGCTGCTCAAACCCAAGCCAGCGGCAATCACGATGATGATGCCAAGCACCCACCACCAGATTCGGCGTCTCTTTTTTGATTTACGCATTGAAACCCGCTCCTCTCTTTCTCAATTCTCTCTAAATGCTGATGTCATGTTGGCTAGTCAACCACGTGCCGTTCAAACGGCTTGTCCGAGATCCCCTCGCTGAGGATCTTCTTGGACCATTCCTTAGCCGAGAAGAGGGAGTGATCACGGTAATTCCCGCAGGACTCAATCGTGGTCCCCTGGACGTCTTCCCACTTGGTCTTGTAGGCGATCTCCTCTAAGGATGACTTGAGGGCCTTGGCGACCTCGGTTGTCGAATGTTCGCCCCAGGTGATCAGGTGGAAACCAGTCCGGCAGCCGAATGGCGAACAGTCAATCACGCCGCTGAGCCGGTCCCGCAGCAGGCCGGCCAGCAGGTGTTCAATAGTGTGCAGGCCGGCCGTGGGGATGGCGTTTTCGTTTGGCTGAACCAGGCGCAGGTCGTAGTTGCTGATCTTGTCGCCTTTTTCCCCCTCTTCCACCGTAATCAAACGAACGTAAGGGGCCTTTACCTTGGTGTGATCTAATGTAAAACTTTCAACTTTAGCCATAATAGTTATCTCCTTTAAATTTGATTAACTTAGTTCCAAACTTCATCAGCAATGCTCTTGATCAACTTGAGCTTCTGCCATTCCTGATCTTCCGTTAAGATATTCCCCTCTTCCGTGGAAGCAAAGCCGCATTGCGGACTCAGGCAGAGGTTTGTCAATGGAACGTGCTCAGCCGCCTCGTGGATCCGCTTGATGACCGCCGCCTGGTCTTCCAGGTCGCCGCTCTTAGAGGTAACCAGTCCCAGGACGATCCGGACGTCCGGCCGCTGGTTCCAGATGGTGGCCAGCGGGGAGAAGTCCCCCGCCCGGTCACTGTCGTATTCAAGGAAGAAGCCGTCGTAGTCCAGCTGGACCAGGTACTTGGCAACCGGCCCATAGCCGCCGGAGAAGAGGAAGGTCGACTTGAAGTTTCCCCGACAAATGTGGGTGGTAATAGTCAGGCCCGCTGGCCGATCCTTGAGGGCCCCGTTGATCACCGTTACCGCATCCTCGGCTAACTGGACATATTTAGCGTGTGCCGTCGGGTCATCAGCCGTGGCATTCAGCTTGCTGATCAGGAAGGCCCAGGTAGTGTCGTCAATCTGCAGGTACTTGCAGCCCAGCTCGGCAAAGTGCTTGATTGTCAGACGGTAGGCTTTCGCCAGGTCGGCCAGGTAGTCAGCGCGGTGGTCATAGAACTCCGGCCAATTGTCCGACCGATTGTCCCGGAAGAGCATCGTCGGGGACGGAATCGTCTGCTTAGCGACCGCATCGTCGCCAGCCACCCGCTTGGTAAACTCAAAGGCTTTGAAGAACGGGTGATCGGGGTTGTAAGCCACCTTACCGGCCAGCTCAGCATTGTCAGTCCGGGTCTTGGCCCCCTGGAACTTGTAGCTCTGCTGGTAGTCGTACTTGGCAACCCCCTTCAGTCCCCAGAGAAAGTCGAGGTGCCACCAGCTGCGGCGAAATTCGCCATCGGTTACCGCGTGGAGGCCCACCGCCTTCTCCTTTTCGATCAGGTCCGTGATACATTCATCCTCGACCTTCGTCAGTGCCGCTTGGTCAAGTTTGCCAGCCTTAAAATCAGCCCGGGCCGCTTTGAGCCTGGCGGGGCGAAGGAAGCTGCCGACAATGTCATAACGATATGGAGCGCGTAAGTTTTCTGTCATGTTGAATCCATCCTTTCAAAATTGAATGAGAATTTGATGAGATCTGGAGAATAAAAAACGTCCCGGAGAACAACCCTCTAATGGTTATTCTTCGGGACGTTAATGATTATCATTAATTAACGTGTTACCACCCTAATTCGGTACCGTCTCACGACTGATACCCTCACTGAGTACACCTTTATCGGTAAACCCAGGCGCGATACCGGGCGCCACCCGGGAGTTGCTTACGGGACCGCTCACAACTCGCTTCTGCTCCAAGACCATCTTCACATTCCTGAGCAATACCGGTTCTCATCAGCGCGGTTCTCTGTAATTGCATTAGAATGTTACTCATCCTTTCTAAGCATTCTTTAATTTGATTGCCACTATAATATAACGCTCCTCAGAATAATGCAAGGCAAAATGGCAATTTTTTAAAATAAAAAGCCGCCCGGCGGATTTTCCGGCGGACAGCCCAACAATCAAAACGGCAAGTCACTGGCGTCGCCAAACGGGGTATCAAGGTCGCCCATGTTAGGGATGACACTTTCGGACACGTGCTCTCCCGGCAGCTGTTGAAGGATGGCGGTCAGCTTAAGTCATGCTTCGTCCGGCTGCGGCGTCTGACATACCTGGTTTACCTCCAGTCTTTCTGGACGGTAGTTGGGATGGTCATGGAAGTCATAGCGGTCCACCGCGGTCAGATAACCACTGACGTCCAGCAGGAAGCGACGCTCGCCAAGGCGGCGGATAGCCTGCGCGGTCCGGTTGAAACGATCGGCGGCCGTTTTAGCCATCGTCAGGTCGGTGGTCCCCGTCATGAGGTGGGCTCCGCAGTTACCGATCACGCTCCCCGCGTTCTTCCCGAACTTCGCGACCAGCTGTGATTCGTCTTGAACCATCATGCACAGCGAGATGTTCCTGCTCCGGGCCGTGGCCAGGTAGTCATCAAAGTGGGGAACCTTGATATTCTTAAAGTCATCCAAGAAGAAGCGGACCTTGGTTGTCAGCCGGCTAGCGGGCATCTTAAAGGCGTGGTGTAGAGAAAGCTGAAAAGCTGCGCATAGAAAACATTGGCAATGAAGTTCTTGGCAGGATCGGCATCATCGTACAGGACAAACACCGCCGTCTTGGGTTTGAGGAGGCGGTTGAAGTCCAGCTGGTTGCTGGCAAGGAGGTGGTCAACATCACTGATCACATACGGAGCCAGGGCGGTCCCCAGGATCCCCACGATGCTGCTCCAGGTTTTTTGCGATTCCCGGCTCCGGGTAACGCTGTTCCACATCCGCAGGACTACTGATTGGGGATTCTGCTTCTCAACCCAGGAGAACAGCCGCTCCCCCAGGCTAACCGGGACATCACTGCCGTCATCATATTGGTCATGGTCAAAGCGGTACTCGCCAACGGACGGTGAACAGCCCAGTGACGCCAGGACCGCATTGATATCTTCATCGGGACGGTCGATGAGTTCAAACAGGCGGGTCACCGTCCCCATCATCTGCTCTTCAGCGGGCAAGAACTCCTTGGCAAACATGATCAGTGACGCCAGCAGACTAGCAGGGGCGTTGGTCCAGAAGGGGTCGTCGAACTTACCGCGATTGTCGTCCTGACCCGTGATATCGGCGCCAACGACCTGGTGGGCAAACGAGACCACGTCCAGCTGACTTTGCATGTAGTGGAACGGGTTATAGGTCATCGAGTGTTGGAGGTCAACCAGGTTCAGTACCTGCAGCTGGTAGCCCTGGGCCTGCAGGCTGCGTCCGGTGTCGGCCAGGATGTCCCTCTTGGCATCCGCAATCACGTAGTTGGCATTGGCTTGCAAAACGTTGGGTTCGACAAACGAATAGGTTTTCCCGGTCCCGCTTGAGCCGACCACCAGGGTATTGTCGTTGCGGGCCTGGTGATAGTCAATCGGCAGGTAGGTCTGGCGGCCAAAGATGGTGGCAGCTTGTTGATAGCGGCTCTTCCACGGTGTCGATGTCAGTTGTTGTTGTTCAGAGTTGTTAAAACCAATCGTTTGCATATTTGCTTCCTCCATTCACTAGCTACAATATCCGTTACTCAACAGTCAGGCAGAGCAGACCCCGCTCCTGGTCAATGCTGGTCATCATGGCGGCGTTGGTATCCCCATCCTCGCCATCCCGCCACGGTAATCTAATGGTGGTGCACTGGCGGTCGGCACCGATCAGGTCAACGTCGACAATGTCCGGCAGCTGAGCCAGTCATTCGTCCAGCATCAGGCACTCCCCGTTCTCATAAAAGGCCTCCGTAGCGACCCGGTGCAGGAAGTCCTGCGACACCCGCAGTGTGAAGCGTCGGCAGGTCTGCGAACGCTGGATTTCTCCTGTCTTGTTAACACTGATGTTGGGAACGACATCATTGATCTGCAGTTCCGCGACCTTGCTCATTGGAATCGTAAAGGACTCAAGGTTCTCTGAATTCAAAATCAGCTTAATAAGCCGTGTTTCACTCATCTGTGTCCCCTCCAGAAACTAGCCATTGCAACGAAAAAAGCAGTATTACACAAAAAAACATATTATGAGAGTTCTATCAGATTAGGAAGCAATGAGAAAAGAAGTACATAAATGGGTATACTAAACCCCTTCATGCAAATCGATCTTCAGAACCCATTTCCTAAATATTGCGCCTTTAATTAACGCACCAAAAATAAAACCTTCATAATATGGTTCTTTTAAATTGTAATACTGCTTTGCAAGCAGCAATATCCACTTGCAAATAGTATTTTGCTACATTGCGGTCCAAATGCAAGGCCATTTCCGAATTAAAGTAAAAAAACGTCCGCCACGATAGGCGGACGATTTCATTACGTAATCAAGTTATCTTAACATTATACAAGTGGAATTAATTGCATATGCTAAATTAAGTATTATTATGCATTATCAACGGGTAAATTGCAAGTAAAAATTAAAATTTTTCTCAAACAACTGAAAATGCCATCCCCCATACCGGCGAGATGACAAATGATAATTAAGCCTCGAAGACATCCTGCTGCTTACCAGTCAAGGTAATCTTATCAAGGCCGTTGTTTAATTTATAGTGGTTTGCGTCGACTTTCTGTTCACGGTAACCAGCCCGAACAAAGGCATCCGTCAGGTTAGCCATGAATTTCTGTCCGGCAGCTGCAGATTCATAGATCATCTGATCAAGGTACATTGGTTGGTCAGCACTCTCACGGATCAGCGTGATCAGGTAAACCTGCTTGCCAGTTTTGTCAATGTCAGCGGTATTTTGCATTAATGACATTATGCATCCCCTCCTACCATCAATTATACCTGTAATTCAATAATAGCCAAGTCCCTGGCGGTATTTATTGAATAAAACTACTGGTACTCCAGCATTAGAAGTTCAGCCGAATCTGCAGCGAACCAGTTTCCACCATTGAACCCAGGCACTTCATTGCTAGCGCGTAGGCCTGCTGGGCCGTCTGATCGTTAACTGCTCCTAACTTAGCTTGGAGCTGGTCGCCGTCGAGCTCGGCAGCAGCCTTATCGGTGGTCAGCAGGATGTGCCGGCCCGCAGCAATGGTGTTCTGCTTCATCTCTTCAATGGCCGCCTCATAACGCTTGGGGTGCTCGTCGCCGATTGTGGCCAGCGTATGGGTCATCCAGTACATGTTATTGATGTCGTAGTGCTCCTTGGTATCGCGGTAGGCCGCCGGAGTATCCTCCACATTTGTGTAGAACGGGGCCAGGGCGTTATAGGCATTCGGACCGAACGCCAGCCAGCAGATCCCCGCCAGCTTTGCAGGGACGTCGGAACGAATCTGCAGGATGTGAACTTCGGAGTTCCGCTGGAGGCCAATTGGCCGGAAGGCGTGCTGCTGAGCGGGCGTCCCCAGGTCACTGTAAGGGTCGTACGGGGTGTGCTGGTAGTGAGAACTCAGAGCATACTTGACATCCTCAATCGTCAGCAAGTGTTCCGGCTGGCGGGCAAACGGCATGTCCGGATCATCCGGCTGCGGGTCCGCACTCGGGTTGAAGAGCCGCTGAACGTACCATTGCCGCGGAATGTTGTAACGGTAATCAGAATCATTGTGACTGCCGAAGATGTGGCGAAGGTTATAGCCATCCCCACTACCGTCAATATCCAGGTGGTGGTCAATGATTAATTGCTCCAGGTCATCTGAGGCCATCGTGTCGGCCGACTGGAAGTCAAAGTCCGTGACGGCAAACCAGTTTGGGGCCACCACGTAACAGTCATCGGGAATCCGCTGGGCAATCCAATGGTGACCACCGATCGTTTCCATGTACCAGACCTCGTCCTTGTCCGAGAAAGCGACTCCGTTGGACTCGTAGGTGCCGTACTTGCGGAGGTACTTACCCAGTAATTGAACTCCTTCCCGCGCGGAATGAATGTATGGCAGGACCAGGGTAACCAGGTCTTCCTCACCGACCCCCTGCTTAACCAGCGGATCAATTCCCAGGACGCGAGAATTGGTGGTACTGGTTTCAGTGGCCGACATGGTGACGTTGGCCGCGTTGATACCAGCCTCTCCCCAGATTCCCATCTTCTTGGCGACGGATGGGATCTCCGGCACGGCCGTATACCGCATCGGGTTGGCGGGCAGGTCAAACTGGGCCTTGTTCGTTACCGACTGATACTGACGCGGTTGCTGGTCCGGTTCCACCACGATGAAGCGCTTGGGGTTGAAGGCATGGCCGAAATCCTCGTTCCGGGCCACCAGCGTTGAGCCGTCCGCAGTGGCCTTCTTACCGGCTAAAATTGTTGTACATGGCATACTAAGATCTCCTTTTTTATCCAATCAACAGCAAAACTACCTTCATTGTAGTCGCTTAATAGACACTTCTCAAATAGTTCCAATAGGTGAACGAACTCGGCCATAAATGACCGAACTTCCAGATCTATACGGCTACGATAGCTCATATAGGATCTGGGAAACGTTTAGGCTATGCAGGGCTTACGCCCTGGT
>NZ_CANCWK010000010.1:0-45558 GCF_947381495.1 Limosilactobacillus galli
ACCGCCGTATACGGATCCGTACGTACGGTGGTGTGAGAGGTCGGTAATTGAAATAATCAATTACCTCCTACTCGATTAGGGGGGTAGTGTTGATGTGTACTGTGATGACAATTGACCAGGAGCATTTACTCGGACGGACGATGGACTTCCCGCCGCGGACACCCTGGCACCTGACCTACCTGCCGCAGGGGTATCGCTGGCGGCCGGCCGAGATGCCCACTGAGTACCGTAACCGACGGGCCCTGCTCGGGGGAATGCGGGTGGTTGATGGTCACTACCTGGTCGGGGACGGGGTCAACGATGCGGGCCTAGCCATGGCAGAACTCTTCTTCCCGGTCGAGGCTGATTATCCAGTCGCTGCCCAAGTCGGCACCCGCGGCCTGACCCCGCAGGACTTCATTATGTGGGCGTTGGGGGTCCATGCCACGGTCGAGGAGCTGGCGGCCGACCTTGACCAGGTGACGGTGGTTGACGCGCGATGGTACGATCACCAGCGCTACCCCTTTCACTGGCTGGTGATGGATGCAACGGGGACCTATGTGATTGAACCTTTAGGCGACCGCCTCCATGTCCGGGCTAACCCGCTGGCGGTCTTCACCAACACGCCGTCTTTGGACGAGCAGGCTGAACGGCTCGCTGCCTACCTCAACCAGCCGATCACGGCGAGCGCTGCCCAGCTGATTGTGGCGGCCGCAACGACGAACCGTCCGCTGCTCACCGGAGGGAATTCAGTAGACCGGTTTATCAAGGCCGCTATCTGTCGGTGGCGTCAGTCTCCACGGAGCGTGGCGGAGTTGCACGACTTTCTGCAAGAGGTGACGGTGCCGCACACCCCGGCCCATGCCCACAACTATACTCACTACCAGGCCGTCATCGACCTTGCCAAACGGCAGTATGACTTCCATGACCTGCACTCGGGAGCACTGGTCAGTCATAGCCTGCCGGGATTGATGCGGGAAATTCCGACGATGCCCCAGCGGTTTGTGTGACTTACGTAATAAAAAATCGGCGAGCACAGAAATTTAGATCAGTGCTCGCCGATTAGTTTTTCTTAAGTAATTATTCTTCACCAAAGACGTACTTGTTGACAGCCTCAGCGACCCCGTCGTGATTGTTGTCGGCGACGGTGACGTCAGCGATCTTCAAGGTTTCAGGAACTGAGTTGCCCATTGCCGCCCCGATGCCGGCAAATTCGATCATCGAGTTGTCATTTTGGGCATTCCCTAAGGCCATCACCTCATCCTGCTCGATCCCCAACTGGTCGCTCAAGGTCTTCAAGGTCTTACCCTTGCTGGCGCTTGGGTGCATGAACTCCAGGTAGAAGTCTTCGCTGCGGACGATTGAGAAACGATCACGCAGGTTCTGCGGCAGACTAGCCAGGGCCGAGTCAATCTTGGCCTTTTCGTCGACCATCATGGCCTTGGCGACGATGTACTGGTCATGTTCCCGGGCCATCTCATCCATTGACCGGTAGCGGATCGGCATGTTGACCAGGCCCGACTCGTAGACGGTGTACTTGCTGAGGTTCTGGTTGGTGGTGTAGATGTAGTCCCGGGTTTCGATCTGGGAGTGGACCCCCTGCTTAAGGCAGTAGTTCTCCCAGTCGGCGTAGTCAGCAAAGGCGATGCTGTGGTTGATGATGACGTTGCCGCTGGTCGACTGGGCCAGCCCGCCGTTGAAACTGATCACGTACTCGTCATCCTGGTCAGCCACGCCAAGTTCCTTGAGGTAGGCGGCCACCCCAGTCATGGGCCGCCCGGTGCAGAGGACGACCTTCACACCGGCCGCCGTGGCCTTCTTGAGGGCGGCCGCTGTCTTGGGGGTGATTTGCCGCTGGTCATTGATCAGGGTACCGTCGATATCGATTGCAACTAGTTTGATTGCCATTATTTTTCCTCCTCGGGGTTAATGATGTGGTTGTTTTGAATGTAACTCTGGAATTTCTCATAGATCGGCTCAAAAATCTCAATACTCTGCTGACTCTGGAGCATCTCCTTGGGGAAGAAGAAACGCTGGTCCCCGGCTTCCCGGCCCGAAACACTCGCCACCAGGGTGCTGACCTGAGACAGTTCAATGAACTCGCCGTTGGGCTGGACCAGTTCAATCTGGGTCTGCGGCTTGGAGGCCTTCGGGTTATAAGTGTCGTAGGGGAGCTTGAAGCTATCGTTGACGGCCGTGTAGTAGCGCTCGTCGAAACCGGCTGTTTGGATCAGGTTGCGCAGAGTCGGCAACAGGTCAGCCGTCTGCTGGTCATAGATTGCTGACTTGAAAGGCCGACGGTTCATGAAGCGGTTGGCCAGGTCGTTTAAGATATCGTCGCTGGAGTGGGTCCAGTGGTTGAAGTAGGTGGTCAGCACCCCGTCGTCGAGAGCCAGGTAGTCATCGAGGGTGAAGCGTTTGTTGAAAAACGGCATCAGCATGTAAGGGGTGAAGCTGGGTTCGAACTCGTTGGGGTGCTCGTAGATGTGCTTGGCCCGCATCAGCAGGTGGTCAAGGATGACTTCCATTGACCGGGAAACCGGGTGGAAGTAGACCTGCAAATACATCTGCAGCCGGCTGATGATGTAGTCTTCAACGGCGTGCATCCCCGAGATCTCAAAGGCGATCCCGTCCTTGACCGGCCGCATAACGTGCAGGACCCGATCGAGGTCGAATTTGCCGTAGTTGGTCCCGGTGTAGTAGGAATCGCGCTGGAGATAGTCCATCCGATCGGCGTCAACCTGGCTGGAGATCATCTGGACGACCTGCTTATTCGGGTAGGTGTGGTCGATCACGCTGGCCACCTGGTGGGGGAAGTCAGGCGAAACTCGCTGGAGAATCTTGTTGATGTTGGTCTCGGGACTGGTGATCAGCTGGCGGGTGATCTGCTCGTGGTTGGTGTGGAAGATGTGCTCAAAGGTGTGCGAGTATGGGCCGTGGCCGAGGTCGTGCAGCAGGGCCGCACAGAGGGCCACGGGCCGTTGCCGATCGTCCCAAAGTCCATCCCCGGGCTGCTTGCTTGGGTAATTGCGCTGGAAATTGTTGCACATCTGCCGGGTGATCTCATAGACCCCTAGGCAGTGGCCAAAGCGGGAGTGCTCGGCCCCGTGAAAGGTGAACGAGGAGGTGCCCAGCTGCTTAACCCGCCGGAGCCGCTGAAACTCAGGGGTGTTGATGAGGTCCATGATAATCTGGTTGTCGACGATAATCTGCCCGTGGATGGGGTCGCGGAAGACCTTCTCGCGGGGCAGCTTTTCTTCGTTGAAGCGTTCAAATTGTTCCACGTGGATCACTCCTTATCGAGTCGTTCCTGCAGGCGGGTCATGGCCGTCAGTTCATCGTTGGCGAGTTTGATGAATGAACCAGACCAGGTGAGCTGGTGGAAATCGTCCTGGCCATGATCGGGGAAGACGTTTAAGAGGCGCTGCTTGGTCTGCGTAACGGTGAGCGGCTGGTGGAGCAGGTCGGCCAATGTCGTCATGGCGGTTGGCCAGATGTCAGGGAAGTGCCACTTGTTGTCAACATCCTGAAGACCACGGGTGTAGAAATCACGGATGAGTTCGCCCCGGGCCATTTGGTTGCCGCTGACACTCAGGTAGAGCATCACGACAACTCCCGCGGAATTGCGCCGCTGTGAGATGCCCCCGATCTTTTGCTGGTTGACACTCAGATCAAAGCTGCCGGGACAATAGGAGTGGGTGATCTCACCGGTCTCAATGGTTAATTCCGGGAAAGCCTTGGCGACGACCTCTTCCATCCGCTGGTAGGCCTCATCAATGGTCAGCTGGTGATCTTCCAGGTGCCAGGGGAAGAAGAGGGAGAAGTTGAGGACCCCGCTGTCACTGACGACCGCCAGTCCCCCGGAGTTACGCATGAAGTAATGGTGCTGGCGATCATGGAGGAAACTGAGGGCGTCCTTGAGGTGGGGCAGCCGCTGGTCCTTAAGGCCAAGGATGACTGAGTCCTGAAGGGTCCAGAAGTGGAGCAGGGGAGCCGTGAACTGTTCGCTTGACCGCAGGAGAGCATTGGTGTAGGCAAACGAAGTCAGGTTATTGGCTGGCAGTAGTGGTTGATCGAAGTATTCAACGTGTTGTTGGGTAAAATTTTGCATAGGCTAACTTCTTTTCTTTAATATTATGTACAGTCTATTATACTAAATATGGTAGGTAAATATTAGTATTCACGAAAGAAGGAATTGTTATTAAGAAAAAGGTACCAGTAAAGGTCAGCCTGAAGACGACCATGGAACAGGATGGCCAGCAGGAAACGTTCCAGTTTGAAGAGGACGGCGAGTTTATCGTCCTAAACAATAAGTACTACCTGCGTTACCTGGAGCACCAGAACGGCCAAGCTACCCCGGTGCAATTCCGCCTCGACGATGAAGAAGTCCATATCCGCCGGCAGGGGACCACGGAAACCTGGCTCGTCTTTGATCAGGAGCAGCCGACGATTACCCGTTACCGGACGGAATATGGGGTGATGCAGCTGCGGGTGGTTACAAGTCAACTGGATAAGGACTTGGACCCGGTCACCCCGGCAGGCCGTTTATCTTTGCATTACCGACTCCAGGGCGGCGGCCAGGAAATTGGAAGTTACCAAATTGAATTGCATTTTGCGGCCTAGTATTGTAAGATGTAGTTTAGACTTTTTGAAGGGATGTGCACCAATTTGGATTTAAAGGTTTTTGACGGCCAAGACAAATCAGAGCTTTCAATGATTGAAGTAGCACACGCTATTTTGGCTGATCACGGTGAGGCAATGGCGTTTGTTGACTTAACCAACGAGGTTCAGCAATACTTGGGTAAGAGTGATGAGGAAATTCGTGAACGGCTCGCCCAATTCTATACTGATTTGAACATTGACGGCAGTTTTATTTCCCTTGGTGACAATACCTGGGGTCTGCGGGCATGGTACCCATACGAATCGATCGATGAAGCCACGGTTGGTGAAAACGAAGACGACGAGGACCGGCCAAAGAAGAAGCGTCGTAAGGTTAACGCCTTCTTGGCAGACTCCGATGATGACGACGATGTGATCGACTACGACAACGATGATCCAGAAGACGAGGATCTCGATGACACTGATGATGATAACAACGATGAGGACGATTACGACGCCGATAATGATGACTACAGCGACGACGATGACGATCTTGACGATGGTATTGAAGGTCAACTGTCTGAACTGAATGACGAAGAAGACGATGACGAGGACGACGAATAAAATCTGGCGGTGAACGCTTGACTATTTATCGCGGACCTTGTATTATCTTTCTTGGGCGCCTGTATTACAGGCCAATCGTTCGTAAATAGTTAAAGCTCCCTGTTTCAACTGAAATGGGGAGCTTTTTATTTATTAATGAGCCCACGCAAATATTTTAATTAAGGAGTAGAAAACGCAATGACGAAATACATTTTTGTAACCGGTGGGGTTGTTTCATCACTAGGAAAAGGGATCGTTGCTGCATCCCTTGGCCGTCTCTTGAAAAACCGGGGCTTGAAAGTGGCCATTCAGAAGTTTGACCCATACATCAACGTGGACCCGGGGACGATGAGCCCATACCAACACGGGGAAGTCTTCGTTACCGATGACGGAACGGAAACCGACCTGGACCTCGGTCACTACGAGCGGTTTATTGATAACGACTTGAACAAGTATTCCAACGTCACCACGGGGAAGATCTACTCCGAAGTATTGAAGAAGGAACGGCGGGGCGACTACCTTGGCCGGACTGTTCAGGTAATTCCGCACATCACCAATGCCATCAAGGACAAGATCAAGCGGGCCGGTGAGAGTAAGGATGCTGAAGTGGTCATCACGGAAATCGGGGGGACCGTTGGGGACATCGAATCCCAGCCATTCATGGAGGCCATCCGGCAGATGAAGGAAGAAGTCGGTGCCGACAACGTCTTATATATCCACACGACCCTGGTTCCTTACCTGCGGGCCGCTGGTGAGATGAAGACGAAGCCAACCCAGCACAGTGTTCGTGAACTGCGGGGTCTGGGAATCCAGCCGAACATCCTGGTAGTGCGGACGGAAAAGCCGATCACGGACGAGATGCGGAACAAGATTGCCCTCTTCTGTGACGTTGATCCGAAGGCCGTTATCGAATCCCTGGATGTTAACACCCTCTATGAGATCCCGTTGAACTTGCAAAAGCAGGGGATGGACCAGTTAGTTGTCGACCACTTCGGCCTGGATGTCCCAGTTGCCGATATGCGGGACTGGACCAACATGGTTGACCACATCGAAAACGGCCTGACCAAGACGATCAAGATCGCCATGGTCGGCAAGTACACCGACCTGCAGGATGCCTACATCTCTGTTAATGAGGCCTTGCGGCACGCCGGCTACCCGGTTGATGCCAAGGTTAAGATCGACCACTTCAACGCCGAACACATCAACGAGGACAACGTGGCTGATACCCTGAAGGACTACGATGGAATCCTGGTTCCTGGTGGTTTCGGTAACCGGGGTGTTGAAGGAATGATCACCGCCATCAAGTACGCCCGGGAAAATGATGTTCCTTACCTGGGAATCTGCCTGGGGATGCAGACCGCCTGCATTGAATTTGCGCGGGACGTGCTGGGTTACAAGGATGCCAACTCCACCGAGTTTGACCCGAACACCAAGCACAATATCATCGACCTGATGGCTGACCAGGAAGATGTTGAGAACATGGGTGGTACGCAACGCCTGGGTGCCTACCCATGCAAGCTGAAGGCCGGGACGGTTGCTGCGGCGGCTTATGACAACCAGTCAATGATCAGTGAACGGCACCGTCACCGTTACGAATTCAACAACGCTTACCGTCAAGAAATGGAAGACCACGGCCTGGTTGTTTCCGGGATCAACCCCGACCGCAACCTGGTTGAAGTGGTTGAACTGCCGGACAAGAAGTTCTTCGTGGCTGCGCAATACCACCCAGAATTCAAGTCACGGCCAAACCACCCCGAAGGCCTCTTCAAGGCATTCATCAAGGCGGCCGTTGACAATCACGAAGCATAATTTAACTGTCTTTAACGGGTAAGACACGAAAACAAAATCAAGGGCTGGGGCCAATCATTGACTGACCACAGCCCTTAATCATTCCCCGGGAAATTATAATGATTCTAAGCGAAAACGGTTGCGTGGCGGCCTAAAATAAGAATAAATTAGACCAGGCTTTTAATTTCCTTAAGATTATTTAGAAAAGGTTGTAATTTAGTGAATATTTCATTATCATTACAGTTGACTGTTTTATAACTAAAATAATCACTAACTAAATTTAAATTAAAAACCTAAAAACCAATTAAGTATTTTAAGCGAGGAAACACAGAAATGAAAAGAATGATCATTCAAGGAGGAAACCGACTTTCGGGTGAAGTCACCATCGGCGGTGCCAAGAACAGCACCGTTGCCTTAATCCCAGCAGCAATCTTAGCCGACACGCCAGTGCAATTTGATACCGTGCCGGATATCTTGGATGTTCACAATTTGATGATTATCTTAAAGTCGATGAACGTTAAGTCTAAGTTCAGTCACGGGGTCTTAGACATTGACCCAACCCAAATTGTGGAAGCCGAATTGCCAAGCAAGGCAATCAAGAGCTTACGGGCATCCTATTACTTCATGGGCGCACTACTGGGCCGCTTTCACCGGGCAACCCTGACTTTCCCGGGTGGCGATAACATTGGACCGCGGCCAATCGACCAGCACCTGAAGGCCTTCAAGGCAATGGGGGCTGAGGTCAGTGAAGAGGGCGGCACCGTCCACCTCGATGCTACTAAGAACGGACTTCACGGGGCCCGGGTCTTCCTGGATATGGTATCCGTGGGGGCCACGATCAATGCCATCCTGGCCGCTGTGCGCGCTGATGGGACCACCATCATTGAAAACGCCGCCCGTGAACCGGAGATTATTGACCTGGCAACCTTCTTGAACAACATGGGGGCCAAGGTGCGGGGCGCCGGGACCGGGACCATCCGGATCACCGGGGTCAACACCCTGCAATCCATGAACACTCATACGATTATCGCCGACCGGATCGAGACTGGGACCTACCTGTCACTGGCAGCGGCTCTTGGTGACGGGATCATGATTCATAACGTGATTCCAGAACACCTGGAGTCCTTCACCAGTAAGATGATCGAAATGGGCGTTGACCTACAGATCGATAGTGACAAGATCTTTGTTCCCAAGGTAACCCACCTCAAGGGCATCCACGTTAAGACCTTGCCATTCCCTGGTTTTGCGACTGACCTTCAACAACCATTGACGCCGTTGCTTTCTCTGGCTGACGGGGACAGCACGATTGTGGACACCATCTACCCAAAGCGGGTTAAGCACGTCCCAGAACTGCAGAAGATGGGCATGAACATCGAAGCCCATGACGGTACCATCATCGTCAAGCACACGGACCACCTGCACGGCACCAATGTCGAGGCCGGTGAAATCCGTGCCGGGGCGGCCCTCACCATTGCCGGCTTGATGGCTGACGGCACGACCGTGATCAACAATGCAGGGAACATCCTGCGGGGCTACGACCGGATCGTCTGGAAGCTGAACCGGCTGCACGCCAATGTGGCAATTGAGGACGATTCATCCGTAAAAATCGACTAAGCTGTTGCGTAGAAGTTCAATCCGTGTTATTCTGTTAGGGTTGATTATCTATGTTTCAGGCAATGATTCATGGCAAAAGGAGCGTATTAAATTATGAAACAAGGAATTCATCCAGATTACCATCCAGTAGTATTTGAAGACTCATCTACTGGTTACAAGTTCATTTCTGGTTCTACTGCTACTTCTAAGGAAACCATCAAGTGGGAAGACGGCAACGAATACCCACTGATCCGGGTTGAAGTTACTTCCGACTCACACCCATTCTACACTGGTAAGCAAAAGTTTACCCAAGCCGATGGTGCGGTCGACAAGTTCAACAAGAAGTACGGCCTCAAGTAATCACTATGGTTACTTCCCAAAAGCGTCCTGCAATTGCGGGACGCTTTTTTTGTGTTTAAATGCCGTACTTTAGCGGTATAATCGGTGGGAAGAATTTTCCTAAAACGGGTGGTTAAATGCAGTCGAAAGTCGTTAATAGTTTTGTTCGTTTCAATCGCTGGCCGTTCATTCAGGTCGTCCGGCAAACCTTGGTGGTCCTCTTCCCGGTGACCCTGCTGGGATCTTTGGCCCGGCTCGTGGTCAAGAGCTTCCTGGACCCCAATGGTTTCTTCTATAACATCTTGGGGATCGGTGCTTGGCTGCCGTTAGTTTGGCTACGGACCCTGCAGTTTGTCTTCACCAGTGTCACCCAGATCTTTTTCAACCTGCTGGGGGTGCTGGCCTGCTTCATCTGTGCCTACAACACGGCCCGCTTTTACCGCAAGGACGCCCAGATGGCAGGGGTCACCGGTATGTTTGCCCTCTTGCTGGTTGCCTACCACTATGGCCGTAATCCGCAGATGCCGATCAATTTCCACATGGCCCTGCTCGGCGGGAAAAGCCTCCTGCTGACGCTGCTGATCGGCTACGGGGTCGGTCAGCTCTTTCGGTGGAAGGGACCGGATCAGCTGGCGGTGAAGACGGTTACCTGGCTGAATGTACGTCGCCAGGCCTTTGCCTCCTTATGGCCGCTTTCGGTCACCACCGTGCTGGCAATGCTGGTGTCTTTGGCAATTAATTCGGGGAGCTTTTACCGGGCCTACTCGCACACCTACACGGCCCTCGCTGCCGCCAGTCAGGAGCCGAAAAGTATCTGGACGGTTCTCTTGCTTTCCCTGGCCCTGGCAGCGCTGGACTGGCTCGGTCTCGGGATCCCGAGCAGCTACCGGGCCCCGCTGAACACGACCGCCTACATGGCCAACCTTAACTATGCGCTGGCCCATGGCAGTGCCTGGCACGTGCCCTATAAGTACCTTGGCAGCACCCTCTATAATTCCTTTGCCAACTTTGGCGGGGATGGTTTAGTCTTGGCCCTAATCGTGGCAATCCTGCTTTTTCCCGGCAGCACGAGCCTGCACCGGGTGGCCCGCTGGTCAGCAGTGCCGACGGTCTTCAACTTTGACTACAGCTCGCTGGTGGGGCTGCCGGTGATCCTGAACCCCGTCTTTCTGTTGCCGTTCATGCTCCTGCCGCTGGTCAATATTGCCATTGCGGCGGGGGTAACGGTCCTGGGATTGATTCCGGCAACGCCCTACCCGGTCCTGCTGGGGACACCGGGGCCCCTGATTGGCTTCCTAGCGACCAACGGGAACTGGGGCACCTTAGTCTTTACGATGCTGCTTTTGTTCCTGGATATTGCCCTGTATTTACCATTTGTCCGATTGAATTTCCAGGTCGAGGCTCAGTTAGCCACGGCCACATTAGGTGGTGAACATGATGCGTAGACTAAGCAAGCGGGTGACCCGGCGCAGTCGGCGGGTTTTATTGGGGTTGGTAGCGCTGATTGCCATCTTGGCTTTGCCGGCTTACTTCTGGATGAAGGATGCCAATGCCAACCTGGCTGCCCAGCGTAACTCCCGGATGTCGCCGGTAATCATGATTCCGGGCAGTTCGGCAACGATGAATCGTTTCAACCAGCTGGTTGACCTGCTGAATAAGCAGACCGACAAGAAACACAGCCTGTTGCGGCTTGAGGTCGAAAACAACGGGAAGATCAAGTCTTCTGGCTGGATCAACCGGGGTGACCAGGAGCCGATCATCGTGGTCGGCTTTGAGAATAACCGCGACGGCTACCAAAACATCAAGAAGCAGGTCAAGATGTTTAATGCAGCGTTTGAACTATTGGATGACAAGTACAACTTCAATAACTTCAAGGCTTTTGGGCATTCCAACGGGGGATTGATCTGGACCCTCTGGCTGGAGAAGTACTACCACCGGTACGACGACCGGATCACGATCAAGCGGCTGATGACCCTGGGGACGCCCTACAACTTTGCCGAAACGTCGATTAACCAGCCGACACAGATGTTCAACGACCTCGTTAAGGGCCGCAGGAAGATTCCGAAGAGCCTCGACGTCTATTCGGTTGCGGGAACGGAGAGCTATGATTCCGATGGGCTGGTTCCCGAGCAGAGTGTCGAGGCCGGCAAGTACATCTATCAGAAGCAGGTTAACCATTACACCACCATGACGGTGACTGGGAGCAAGGCCCAGCATTCCAGTCTGCCGCAGAACAAACAGATTGTTAACCTGATCAGCCACTACCTGCTGGACAGTGACCGGGAGCCTAAGCCGGATCCGGCCAGCCCAGAAAATAGCGGGAACTAGGCGGAAAAGTGTATACTAAGAGGCAGTAAATACGTGAGGGGGAGAAAACGTGAAAAAGAAGCAACATTCACGGGGATGGCTCCGTTGGGCGGCTGTTGTTGTGCTGCTTGTCATCTCGCTGTGTCTGATCTTCAACCAGCAGATCAAGGAGCACATGGTGGCTACCTACCGGCCGACGATCACCAAGCAGACGATCAAGCGGGATCGGCAGAAGAAGGCCACCTACAATTTCAGCGATGTTAAGGACCTGAACTTCCAGACGGTAGCCCGGGCCCGGGCCAAGAAACAGCCGATCAACATCATCGGGGAGATCACCGTTCCCGACATTAATATGACGATTCCGATTGCCAACGGTGTCAACAACACCACCCTGGCCCTGGCAGCCGGGACGATGCGGCCGGACATGCGGATGGGGCAGGGCAACTATGCGCTGGCTGGTCATAATATGGCCAACGGCAGCAAAATCCTGTTCTCACCGCTCTACTACCACGCCAAGGTCGGCCAGATGATCTACATCACCGACCTCAACCGGGTTTATGAATACCGGATCTACCAGCGGCAGTTCATTGACGCTACGGATGTCCAGGTGGTCAACGACACGCCGCAGAAGATCATTACCCTGATCACCTGTGATGCCACCGGTGCCCGGCGGCTGATGATTCGGGGAAACTTTGTCAAATCGGAGCTGTTCAAGCAGGCGCCGCAAAGGGTTCAGAAGAATTTCAGCACCAAGTACACAACTGGTCGTGCATCATAACACAAAAGCCATTACCAATCTCCATTAGCGGATCAATTGGCAATGGCTTTTTTTATGCTCGAAGCTGCTTTTTCATAATGTCGAGCCAGTATGGCAGGGCCGTGGCCAGACTCTGGTAAGTGTCCTCGAAACGGTGAGTGTACCAGGGGTCATCGATGGGTGTGTCCTCCTTGCCGGGCACTGGTTCATTAGCCATGTGGATCTTATTAACATCGTCCACTGGGGCCATCCGGCGGAGATTGTCGAGGTTCATGTCATCCATGCAGATGATGTAGTCCGCCTGGTCGAAGTCATGCCTGGTGATTGGCCGGGAGACTAGTCCCGCGGTCGGTAAATTATGCTGACGCATGATCTTTAAAGCGCCGGGGTGGGGGCCGTTCCCCTCTTCGTAGTCACTGGTTCCGGCCGAGTCGACGTGGATCTGATCAGCGAGCCCGGCTTTTTCAACCATCTGCTTAAACATTGCCTCAGCCATCGGTGACCGACAGATGTTGCCGAGGCAGACAAATAAAACGTTCATATATTGACACCTCACTTTGATCTCATAACTATCATACCGGAATTCGTAAGGATTTGCTAAGGAGGCAGCATGCTGATTTCTTTTGAATTGGGGATTTGGTAAAATAGTAGCAAATTGTCTAAGGAGAGATCGAAATGACATTAATTATCGTGATTGTGGTTATCGCGATTATCATCGGGATCTACATAGTGCTCTACAACAGTCTGGTCCAGCTCCGGGTCCATGCCCAGGAATCATGGAGTCAGATTGATGTTCAGCTGCAGCGGCGTAACGACCTGATCCCTAACCTGGTATCCACCGTCAAGGGTTACAGCAAGTACGAGGCTTCCACCCTGGAGAAGGTGACCCAGTTGCGGACGGAACTGGCCGGGGTTCCTGATGATGATCATGCCAAGAAGATGGAAGTTTCTAACGAATTGTCAGGGACGCTGAAGAGCCTCTTTGCGGTTTCCGAAAATTACCCGGACTTGAAGGCCAGCACTGAGTACCAGCAACTGATGGAGGAGCTGAGCAACACAGAAAACAAGATTGCCTACTCCCGTCAGCTGTATAACTCCACCGTGGCGGCGCTGGATGCCAAGATTCAGAGTTTCCCGAGCAACATCATCGCGAAGATCCACCACTTTACGGCGATGGAATACCTGCAGGTGCCGGCAGAGGCCCAAAACGTGCCCCACGTTTCGTTTGATGATTAGGGTGTGATCGCGGATGCTATACCAACAGATTGCCCGTAATAAGCGGAAAACGGTCCTGGTGATGTTTGGCTTCTTTCTACTGGTGGCACTGATCGGGGCGGCGATTGGCTACCTCTTCGCCCGGTCTGCGGTGTCAGGGATCATCATCGCCGGGGTGATTGCTATTATCTACATGTCCGTAATGATCGGTCAATCGACGGACGTAGTGATGAATATGAACAACGCCCGCGAGATTCATTCGGCCAGCGAGGCTCCGGAACTCTGGCACGTGGTCGAGGACATGGCGATGGTGGCGCAAGTCCCAATGCCGCGGGTCTTTATCATCAATGACCCCAGTCCCAATGCCTTTGCGACCGGAAACGACCCCCAGCACGCTGCCGTGGCGGCTACCACGGGCCTGCTCCAGATTATGGACCGCGAGGAGCTGGAGGGCGTGATGGGTCACGAGATGAGCCACGTGCGCAACTACGACATCCGCCTGCAGACGATCGCCTTGGCCCTGTCAGCCGCCATCTCCGTCCTGGTAAATTTTGCCGGGAACTTCTGGTGGCTCGGCGGTCGGGGGAGTGATCGCGACGACGATGATGCCGGTGGCGTTTTTGCCATCTTCGGTTCTATCCTGCTGATCATTCTGGCTCCGCTGGCGGCCACGATCGCCCAGATGGCCCTCTCGCGGAATCGGGAGTACCTGGCGGATGCCGGGTCGGTTGAGCTGACCCGCAACCCCCACGGTCTGATCTCGGCCTTAGAGAAGCTCAAGGGAGCCCAGCCGATGAAAGCGGCCGATCCGAACAGTTCAGCACTGTACATCAGCGACCCGGAGCGCAATGCCAAACACCGGCGCTTTGCCCACCTGTTTGACACGCACCCGCCGCTGGATGACCGGATCAAACGACTAGAGGAAATGTAATTAAAACGGGTGCGATAGGATTCAACCTACCGCGCCCGTTTTGTGTTGCAATTCGGTAACACATCCGCCTTTTAATCGCCTTTGTTAGGCGAGGGTGCTATAATTAATTAGCTAGACGAAAGTATCAAAAGAAGAGGTAGCTTTTCCATGAAAATGAAGTTAGCGGAGATTGCCAAGGCAATCAACGCGCAAAATAATATTGACCAATGGCAAGACGTTGAGCTGACCAGTGTGTCCTTTGATAGCCGTCACTTGGATCGCGGGGCGCTCTTCGTCCCGCTGCAGGGGGCCCAGGACGGTCACCGCTTTGTGGCCAGTGCCTTTGCCAATGGTGCCGGGGCATCTCTGTGGGCCAGTGATCACGAGATTGTGGACCATGACCACCCGTTGCTGGTAGTTGATGACCCGCTGAAGGCCCTGCAGCAGTTAAGCCAGTACTACCTGCACAAGATCAACCCGATGGTGGTAGCGGTCACGGGTAGCAATGGCAAGACGACCACCAAGGACATGATCGCCTCAATCCTGAGCACCCAGCTGAACGTCACCAAGACCCATGCTAACTTCAACAATGAGATTGGTGTTCCGGTCACCCTGCTCAACATGGAGGCCAACACAGAGGCGGTTGTTGTGGAGATGGGGATGGACCGGTTTGGTCAATTGGACTTTTTGAGCAAGCTGGCATCACCGGATGTTGCGGTCATCACGATGATCGGTGAGGCCCACATCGAGTTCTTCGGTACCCGGGACCGGATTGCGGACGCTAAGATGGAGATCACCCATGGCCTGAAGGAAGACGGCACCCTAGTTTACAACGGGGACGAACCGCTTCTGAACGAACGGGCTGCCGAGATTGACCAACGCCTCGTGCGGTTCGGCCGGCACCTGGATGATGGCCTCTACGCAACGAGCGTGGACGAACAGCCGCGTTCGCTGACCTTTACGGTTAACGAATGGCCAGACCTGCAGTTCACCATCCCGATGGTGGGTGAGTACAACGTCAATAACGCTCTGGCGGCTATGGCGGTCGGCCGATTGTTCCACATCACCCCGGACCACATCAAGCAGGCCCTGGCTAACGTGGAGCTGACTGAGAACCGGGCCGAATGGGTTACTGGGGAGAACGGCGAGCAGATCTTAAGCGACGTCTACAACTCTAACCCGACGGCTGCCAAGCAAGTCCTCAAGACGGTGGTCGAGATGCCCGTTGAAGGTCGGCGGATTGCGGTCCTGGGCGACATGCTGGAGCTGGGGGAGGCCTCAGCACGGCTGCACGCCAGTCTGGCTGCCCAAATTGATCCTGATAAGATCCAGGAGGTCTACCTGGTCGGTGAGCAGATGGCAGCCTTGAAGACTCGGCTGACTGAAGATGGTTACCCAGCAGCGGCCATTCACTATTACCAGGCTGACCAGTTGGACCAGCTGTCTGAAGACCTGCAGGCAACCCTGACGGCAAGTGATATTGTCCTGCTGAAGGCGAGTCATGGAATTCACCTTGAAAAAGTACTGGACGCAATTGAAAAAAAGCAAAATGATTAATGGTGCGCGGGGCTGTAACATTGGTTGCAGCCCCTTGCCCGTATCTTTTAGGAGGAACATTTTTGAAATTTAGCGAATTAGGCTTGTCAGAAAGTCTATTGAAGGCAATTAAGCGGAGCGGCTACGAAGAGGCCACCCCGATCCAAGAACAGACGATCCCAATGGTACTGGACGGTCAGGACGTGATCGGCCAAGCCCAGACGGGAACCGGGAAGACGGCCGCATTTGGCCTGCCAATCATTGAACACGTCAACACCAAGGACCCGGACATCCAGGCCCTGGTGATCTCACCAACCCGGGAATTAGCCATCCAAACCCAGGAAGAGCTGTACCGGCTCGGTAAGGACAAGCATGTCCGGGTTCAAGTAGTCTACGGCGGGGCGGACATCCGTCGGCAGATCAAGAGTCTGAAGCAGCACCCGCAGATCCTCGTGGGGACGCCGGGACGGCTCCGTGACCACCTGAACCGCCACACAGTTAAGCTGGAAAATATCCAGACCCTGGTACTGGATGAAGCCGACGAGATGCTCAACATGGGCTTCCTCGATGATATTGAGGCGATCATCAAGCAGACGCCAAAGGACCGGCAGACACTGCTCTTCTCAGCCACGATGCCGCCAGAGATCAAGAAGATCGGGGTCCAGTTCATGACCGACCCGAAGATGGTACGGATCAAGGCCAAGGAACTGACGACGGACCTGGTTGATCAGTACTATGTCCGGGCCCGGGACTACGAGAAGTTTGACATCATGACCCGGCTGATCGATGTCCAAGATCCTGAATTGACGATCGTCTTTGGCCGGACCAAGCGGCGGGTCGATGAATTGTCCAAGGGCTTGGTTGCCCGGGGCTACAACGCGGCCGGGATCCACGGTGACCTGAGTCAGGACCAGCGGACCAAGATTATGCGGAAGTTCAAGAATGGCCAGCTGGATATCCTGGTAGCGACGGATGTGGCGGCCCGGGGTCTGGACATCTCCGGGGTCACCCATGTCTACAACTACGATATCCCATCTGATCCGGACAGCTACGTTCACCGGATCGGTCGGACGGGCCGGGCCGGACACCACGGTATGTCACTGACCTTTGTAACACCAAACGAGATGGACTACCTTCATGAGATCGAGAAGCTGACCCGGGTCCGGATGCTGCCGCTGAAGCCGCCAACGGCCGAGGAGGCCTTCCGTGGTCAGGTGGCGACGGCCTTCAACGACATTGACGAACTGATCGCCCAGGACACCACTGACCGTTACAAGGAAGCGGCGGCTAAGCTTCTGGAGACCCACAATGCTACCGACCTGGTTGCGGCCCTGCTCAACGACATGACCAAGGAGGCCGCCAATGATGTGCCAGTCAAGATCACCCCAGAACGGCCGCTGCCACGGCGTAACCGTCATAACCATTCCCGGGGCAACAACAGCCACTACCGGCGGCGTCACGACGGTCACGGCCGTCGCAACGGCTACCGTTCTCACCGGCGCAATGACCACCATGGAAATAGCCATTCCAGCCGTCATTCCTTTAATATCCGGCATCGGAAGGAAGACTAAGAGTAAACAAAAAATGCGAGCCAGCGGATTTTCCGCTGGTTCGCATTTTTTTAACGTAATTCTTGGTTCTTGAATTCCTGCAGGTTGTGCGCAGTTGGGTTCAAGTTAGCCCAACGCTTGGTCAGGAACTCGTCGTTCATCCGATAGTTTGGTTGGGGCTGCTTGGTCGAGATAAATTGATTGGTTGCCCGATCAAACTTAACCCAGCCGGCCCAGCCGATGTGGATGGTATCTTCCATGAAGGCCGGTTTGCTGCCGTCGTGGGAGAGGTCTAGAACGTGGGTGAAACCCTGTTCACGCAGTTGGAACTTGATCTTTTCTACGGAACGGTAGTACATGTTCATGTCCAACCCGGTGTACTTTTCCCACTTGGCGTTAACCGGTGGGATAACGAAGAGCACGTTTGAATTGGTGTTCTTGAACTCGTTCAAGACGACTTGCAGGTCGCCATATTCCGGTGAGGCCGTGTAGTTGAACTTCCGTTGAGAACCGGCTAACTTGTTTAGGTCCGGCTTAACCCGCTTATTGTAGAAGGCGTTGCGGATGCTGAACTCGTTGTTGCTGGAGTCGCGCTTACCAACCCGTTCAGCCTGATTGTACAGCTGGTTGTAGTTGTACTTCTTTGGCAGCCGGTTGATGTTCGGCAGGATGTGCTTCTCGTAGTTCTGATTGATCTGCAGCTCGGAGAAGATCGAATCCTCATGGGCCAGGATGTTAACCCGGCTGTTGATGACGAAGCGGTCCCAGGAATTGAGCGGGTGTCCGGCAGCAATCTTCCGGGCCCCGGCCCCGACCGTTCCATCGTCACCGATCAAAGCGATCAGCCGCTTGGCAACGTAGCGGTCGTATGGGGACCGCGGGTTAGCGTGCTGCAGCCAGGTCAGGTTAGCGTATGAACCGTTGTAGTACTTGAAGGCCGGTGCCTGAACCCCCTGCTTGGTAAACCATTGCGGGGAGATGATGTAGACTGCCTTCTGGTCCGTCATCTGGTTCTCCATCGAGTTGATGTTGAAGAACTGAGGCAGCGACTGGGTACCACGAGAGCCGAAGAGGAACGGCGTGTAGTTGTGGTAGCGGGCCGCCATGACGGACGGGTGGTAGCGGTCCATCCGCCGCAGCTCACTGGAACCAAAGAAGGGAACGAAGTGGGCCTGCTTGTCATTCAAAGCCTGCTTCTTCAGTGACTGGTTCTTGAAGATGACGGGGCTCAGGGAAACGGCGGCCTGCTTTTCCGTCTGCAGCGAGTGGTTCTTCTTAATCGGTAAGGAGAACAGCACTAGCACCAGAACAAAAGCAAGAATTACCGGGCCGAAGATCGACCACAGCCGCTTGCTGTTATGCATTTTGTAACTCCTTTACCCGTTGTTCAATTTTTTCAATCGTGTTCCATTGGCTCCGGTCAAATTCGGAAACGGGAACTTGGATGTCAAAGGCGTCCTGCAGACCTAACAACAGGCTAACTGTTGCCATGGAGTCCAGCAGGCCAGAAGCAAAGAGATCTTGACTAGCATCGCTGAAGTCAGATGCGTCACGGCCAGTTGCGTCAGCTAAAATGTTAATAATTTGTTCTTGCATGATAAAATCCTCCTAAATCTTACTCAGCTATTTGCTCAACAGGTAGGTGTTTAAGAAACCGCTGAAAATTAAAAATGTGACCATTACAAAGTTGAAGGTGATAAAGATGGCAACGCCGGTCGTCAGCTTGTTGTGCGGCAGGTTCGGCAGGTGCTTGCGCTTGTACCGCAGCCACCAGTCATTGGTGACGAGGGCGAGACCATGAATAATCCCATATAGAATATAATACCAGGTAATTCCGTGCCAGAAGCCCATCAGGGTCATGTTTAACATGTAGGCCACTGATGACAGGGTGTTCCGGTTCTTAAACCACCGCTTTTTGGTGGCCAGGAAGACGAACCGCATGAAGATATAGTCCCGGAACCAGAAGGACAGACTGATGTGCCACCGGTTCCAGAATTCCTTGATGTTCTTAGACTTGAACGGTTGCTTGAAGTTCATCGGTGACTTAACACCCATGAAGTAACTGATTGCGACGGCAAAGAGAGAGTAACCGGCGAAGTCGAAGAAGAGGTACAGACCGTAAGTGTACATGACCCCAACCATGCTCCACGAGATCATGTGGGGCTGGAGGAGGGCCATCCGCTCAAACTGCGGCAGGAAACGCTGGCCAAAGAAGTAGCCGATGACGAACTTGTACAAGAATCCCAGGAACAGGTAGAAAATCCCTTTGTTGACCAGGGCCAGGTAGGCTTCCCGGCTCGGGACCTTCTGGTAGTCCTTGGAGAAGCGCCGGTAACGATCAATTGGCCCGGACGTCAGGGTTGGCATGAAGAGCATGAAGCGGATAAACTTCCACGCTGAGATATCCTTGACCATCCCGTCCCGGGTTTCGATGATGGTTCCGGCCGCCCGGAACGTTAGGTAACTGATCCCTAGGAAACCGAGCAGGGAGTTGTGACCGACCATCGCCGGGGTCAGCTTGACGATTACCAGCGGGGCAATCGAGAGGGCCACCATCAGGTAGAAGACGCCGGACGCGTTGTTCTTTTGCCGGTAGTGGTGGTAGTACATCACCAGGCAGGTTTGCCAGATGACGTAGACGATCAGTGAGATCCCCTGCTGCCAGCTGTCACCGTCAAACATTAAGAAGATGAAGATGAAACTGATCAGGGCCTCATACCAGCTGAATCTTTTACCGAAATACAGGCCGATGCCAAGGGGTAAGATGGCGAGTATCAGGTAGAAGAAGTACATTGGGGTTCCGTAGGCGCTGAAGTTAGGTAGACTAGCAATCCAATTAATCATTACTTGTTAGCCTCACTAATCAGCTGCTTGACGGCAATCTTACCATTTGCCGACATAGGGAAGTTTTCCCGGTAGACGAACTGGGTTGGCATCATGTATGGCATGATCAGCCCGTCGAGACTCTCCCGGATAGCCTTCGTCAATGCTGCTGGATCATCCGGCTGTTCCTTTGGGATAACGTCGGCGATCAGGTGAGTAACCTTGCCGTCCTTGTTGTACTTTGGCACGGCAACCGCCTGCTTGATCAGCGGACTCTTCTCCAGGCTGGCCCGCACTTCATCGAGTTCCACCCGGAAACCGTGCAGCTTGATCTGGAAGTCCATTCGGCCCTTGTGGTGGAGCAAGCCATCAGCGTCGAGAATTCCAGCATCCCCGGTCCGGTAGGCCTTTTGACCGTCGAGTTCGAAGAAGGCCTTGGCCGTCTTCTCCGGATTGTTCATGTAACCCTGGGCGACACTGTCACCACTGATGATGATCTCGCCCTGCTTGCCGGGTTCCGTAATCTCCTGGTCACAGTTCCAGATGGAAAGCTTGATCCCGGGCTTGGCGTATCCAACCGGCAGCCGGTCATTGTTGGCGACAATCTCTGGGGTGATCTCGACACCCGAGATGGCCACCGTAGCTTCCGTTGGGCCATAAGTATTGAAGATCTTAGCGTGCGGGAACCGTTGTTGCAGGTTCTTCGCGGTCTTGACGGTCAGTTCCTCACCACAGAACAGGAAGAACTTCAAGCCCGGCATCTGCTTTTCACTGAAGGCCGGGCTGAGCATCAGCATGTCCGCAAACGATGGGGTGCCGACGAAGACGTTGAGGTCCAAATGCGGCAGGACGGTGAAGAGCTTACCGAAGTTTTCCACCACGTCATGCGGAATAGCCTTGATCGTGCTGCCACTCAGCAGGGCTGGCCACCAGTACATGTTTGATAAGTCAAACGAGTATGGAGGCTGTCCTAAGTAGTTGACGTTAGCCGGCAGCTTGAAGTCATCACCGAGCATCCAGTCGATGAAGGTCCGCAGGTTGTCGTGGCTAACCTCAACCCCCTTAGGCGAACCGGTTGTCCCGGACGTGAACAGGATGTAGGCCAGTTCGTCGCCGCTGACCATCTGATCGGCAGCTGGCGTGAAGTTCTGCTTGTCTTTCAAGGTTGTCATCAACTGATCCTTGGTGATGACGGTGGCGTCAGTCGTTACCTTATCACTAGGGAAATCGTCGATGGCAATGATCATCCCTGGCTGAGCCGTGTCCAGAATTGATTGGATCCGGGGCAGGGCGGAGTCAGTTGAAACTGGAATGTAAGGGTGGCCAGTCTTCAGAGCGGCCAAGAAGCTGACGATCATCTCGACTTGGTGATCACCAAAGACCAGGATCGGCGTCTGCTTGGCAAGATCTTGCTTAGCCAGCCATGCGGCCAGAGTATTGGCACTGTCGGCCAGCTCACCGTATGTGGTGGTTGTCCCCATCTCATCATAGGCGATGCATGCAGCGTTTTGTTGTGCGCACTCATCGAACGATGTCACAATATTTTTGGTCATAATTTCCTCCATTATTAGAATTCATTATAGATAAATGGTTCTTGACCAGCACCATAATATCCGTATAGATAGACTAAAAGGAGAATCACGACAAAGTAAAACACCGTCTTCAGCGTGAAGCTTAGGGCGGGGTGTTCTTGCGTAAATTTTGTCACGTTCTAGTCCTCTCCTCTCGAAACGTGCCAGTAGCACTGGCGATAGCTTAGCATCATATCCTGACAGGAACCGCAATTTCTGAAATCTTTACTAAAACTTCAAGATTTGATCGGATATAATTCTAACCTTTACATTATAACCATTTTAGCGCTCAATAAAATAGTAATTAGTAATTGATTTATACTAATGCCTCCAAAATGAGCAATTGCAAGTTATGCCGATTTTAGCTATGATAATGACTTGGATATTATAAGGAGGAAACGAAATGATTGTGGGACTTGGCATTGACTTAACACCGCTGGAACGGGTTGATCGGCTGGCCCAACGGCACCCCCAGTTTGTGGACCGGATCCTGGCGCCGGGCGAACAAGAACAGTACCGGCAGTTCCGCGGGCAACGGGCTGTGGAATACCTGGCGGGCCGCTGGTCTTTGAAAGAGTCCTTCGGCAAGGCAATGGGGACTGGGATCGGCAAGACAGTCGGCTTCCAGGATGTGGAAATTGTCGATAACCAATCGGGGGCGCCAGTGGTAACCCGTTCGCCATTTGCCGGTCGGATCCACGCCTCAGTCAGTCATACTGCGACTCTGGTGATGACGGAAATAATTTTAGAAAGTGAGCATGAAAAATGATTAGTGGTCGTTTACGAAAAACAACGTATGAGATTGACTTGGGTGCCCTGCGGCACAATATTCAGGCCCAACGGTCAGCCCTGCCGGCTGGGAGTCGAATCCTCGCAGTGGTCAAGGCCAACGCCTATGGGCACGGCCTGGTGCCGGTTGCCCAGGCGGCGCTGGCAGCCGGGGCAGCCGGCACCTGTGTCGCCATCTTGGATGAGGCCTTGGAACTGCGGGACAACGGCATCGATGCCCTGAGCCTGGTCCTGGGGATCACGCCGGTTGAGTACGCCAACGTGGCAGCCATGGCTGGGGTATCGCTGACGGTGGGGTCCCTGGATTGGCTTGAGGAGTACCATCGCCTGGCCCAGGCCAACCACTGGACGAAGCCTTTGAAGGTGCACCTCGGCATTGATACGGGGATGGGCCGGATCGGTTTCACCGACATCGACCAGTTCAAGCAGGCCGTAGAACTCCTGCAGAGTCCGGAGTTTGAATTTGAGGGGATGTTCACCCACTTTGCGACGGCCGACAGTACCGACCAGACCTACTTTGAAAAGCAGGTGACCCGTTGGCAACAGTTCGTTGATAGTCTGGATGAACTTCCACCATACGTGCACATGGCCAATTCAGCAACGGGAATGTGGCACCGGGAGCACATCACGGCTAACACGGTCCGGATGGGCATTTCAATGTACGGTCATAACCCGTCTGGCTGCGACATCAAGGAGAACCTGGGCCTCCAGCCAGTGGGGACCTTCAAGACGGCAATCAGTTTTGTCAAGAAGCTCAAGGCTGGCGAATCAGTCAGCTACGGGGCCACCTATACCGCCAAGGAAGACGAATGGCTGGCCACCCTGCCCGTTGGTTACGCCGATGGTTATTCGCGTTCCCTGACTGGCTTCAAGGTAATGGTGGATGGCCAGTTCTGCCCAATCGCCGGCCGGGTCTGCATGGACCAGATGATGGTCCGGCTGCCAAAGTACTACCCGGTCGATACCCCAGTTGTCTTGATGGGGAAGTCCGGCCAGCTGGAGTTAACCCCGACCGACCTGGCCAAGCAGGTGGGTACCATCAACTACGAGATCCTGACCGGGATCAGCAACCGGGTTCACCGGGTCTACAAGAACTAGGTAACGGCGAATTGGCCACCCTGTGCAAATAGGGATTGACAGCCCGGCCGCAAGTTTGTAGAATAGAGAAAATTAACATGAGTCCTTTAATGTAGCCCCGTGAGACTGCAAAAGACGTTCGAACTAAATAGAACCGCGCACCATGCGTGTACTTTTGAGAAGCCTTAGGGGACGAATAGGACCCTGAGGCTTTTTTGCTTTCAAATCAAGGAGGAGAATAATTTGAAAGAACAACAGCACGCACATATTTTCAGCGTTCCGATGAAGAGCCGGAAGACAACGCGGTGGGACATGTTCGCCACCTGGGTCGGGGCCAATGCCAACAACGGGACCTGGTTTGTCGGCGGTGTCCTGGCTGCCTGTGGCTTTGCCTTGGCCATGAAGGTGCTGGTATTATCATCAGCCCTCTCTTACGTTTTCCTGAGTCTGATCGGTTACATCGGTTACAAGACCGGGGTTTCGACGATGAGCATCAGCCGGGCATCATTTGGTGAGCGGGGAAGCTACCTGCCATCATTGGTTAACATCACCCAGTTCATTGGCTGGACCGCGGCCAATACCTTCATTGCCGCTCAGTCCGTCAGCATTCTCTTCCACGACCTGCTCGGCTGGCCAGTCTGGGGCAAGCATGGCGGCTACCTGGGCCTGGTCGTCGGGATCCTGATCATGAGTATCCTGCACATCATCAGTGTTTCCAGCGGTTCCCGTTCTGTCCAGATGATTGAACGGCTGGGGATCATCCTGGTGCTGATCTTCGTGATCTGGGAATCAATTGCGGTCTTCCGAACGGTTTCATTGAGCCAGATTGTTCACTGGCAGGTGCCGGCCCATTCTAAGATGGCTACTGGAGCCGCTATTGACTATGTCGCTGCCTTCAACCTGGCCTGGGTAACTGCCGGGGCCGACTTCACCCGTTTTACTTCTAAGCGTGACAACGCCATCTACACGCCATTCTTCGGAGCCCTGTTTGGAGTGGTTTGGTTTGCCTTCATCGGTCTGATCTCCACAATCAGTATTGCCATCTCCAGTGGGGTCTATGACGCCAATAACTCCGACCCATCGACGATTGCCAGCAAGCTGGGCCTGGGGGTTGTCGCCCTCTTAGTCATCATCTTAACGTCAATGACGGCCAACGCGGTCAACCTGATGGCGGCCGGTTCCGCCCTGTCCAACATCTTTACTAAGCTGCGGCTGAAGTACTCCCTCTGGATCGTGGTGCTGCTCGCCACCATTGTGACCTTCATTCCAATGTTTGTCGGCAGCTTCCTGACCACCTTCGAGTCCTTCCTCGATTACGTGGGGATGGTCTTGGGGCCAACGATTGCCATCATCTGCACTGACTTCTACATCCGTGCTCACCGGCAGTATGATATTAAAGAATTGGGTAAGGTAAACGGAAAATACTGGTACCATGGTGGTATTAATTGGATGGCAATGATAACATTTGTTTTAGGAGTTGCCTTCTTTGTTGGCGTCCACCAGCTGCCACTGTTTGCCAATACGATCGGGGCCACCTTCGTTGATATGGTCTTGAGTGGCTTGCTGTACTATGTATTGATGCTGTTTGCAGATCGAAAGGAAGCATAGCTATGCTGATTAAGAATGTTCATATTGATAACCACGAAGAAACGTCCGATGTCCGGATCGTCAATGGCAAATTTAAGGAAATCGCCCCGGAATTGACGGCGGTAGCCAACGAGCAGGTAATTGACGGGAAAGGGAATGTCCTCCTGCCGCCATTTGTCGATTCCCATGTTCACCTGGATGCCACGCTGACGGCAGGCCAGCCGGAATGGAACGAGAGCGGGACCCTTTTTGACGGGATCCGGATTTGGAGCGAACGGAAGCAGGACCTGACCAAGGAAGACGTCAAGAAGCGGGCCAGAAAGACGATTGAGAATATGGTGGGTCACGGGATCCAGCACGTCCGGAGCCACGTTGACGTCACTGATCCCCACCTGATCGCTGCTCAGGCCTTGCTGGAATTGCGGGAAGAATTAAAAGACCAGATTGACCTCCAGCTGGTTGCCTTCCCCCAAGAAGGAATTCTGAGCTATCCCCACGGGCGGGAACTGATGGAGCAGGCGGTCAAAGAAGGCTTGGACGTTGTCGGCGGCATTCCACACTTCGAATTCACCACCGAGTACGGTTGGCAGTCAGTTCACTTCCTGATGGCTTTGGCCGACAAGTACGACCGGCTGGTAGATGTCCATTGTGACGAGATCGACGACCCGGCTTCCCGGAACCTGGAAGTGCTGGCTACCGAGGCCTATGAGCGGGGGATGAAGGACCGGGTCACTGCCAGTCACACGACAGCGATGGGTTCCTACAATAATGCCTACACCTACAAGCTGTTCCGCCTGTTGAAGATGAGCGACATCAACTTTGTCTCCAACCCGCTGGTTAACGTGCACCTCGGCGGTCGTTTTGACACTTACCCAAAGCGGCGCGGGGTAACCCGGATCAAGGAACTGACCAAAGCTGGCATCAACGTTTCCTTCGGTGAAGACGATGTGCAGGATCCATGGAATCCGCTGGGCAACGGCAATATGCTTGATGTTGTGACGATGGGGGTTTACATTGCTCACCTGATGGGCTACCACCAGCTGCAGGATGCCTTCAATTACGTTACCTATAACGGGGCCAAGACGATGCACATCAGCGATCAATACGGGATTGAAGTTGGCAAGCCGGCCAACTGTATCCTCTTGAATGCCAAGGACTTTTACAATGCCCTGAACAAGCACGTTGAAGTTCTCTACAACATTCGTCATGGCAAGATTTTAGCCGAGACCAAGCCCGCCGAAACGAAGATTAACTTGAAATAATTTGAATACAAAAGCCGCTAGCTGATTGAGCTGGCGGCTTTTTGCGTTCCTAGTATTTAAGAAAATCTGTAGTTGTTTAACCTTTGATTTAATATTCTTGAAATGTATCACAACGCGACAAAACTTCGATAATGTATTAATTAGTAAAAGAAGTATTTTATTTAAAAGCAACTGAAAATAGGTGTTCCCCCCTATGACTAATGCTGATAGATAAAAGTAACACGAAATGCTACTTTTATATTTGATTGATCACAGGAGGATAGATGAAATGCTATCAAAGAAGAACGTAAAATTAATGATTCAGAAACAACAGCCACGCAAGCAGCGCTTTGGTATTCGTAAGCTCAGTATCGGGGTAGTATCCGTATTACTCGGCCTGCTTTTCATCGGTGGTGGATACAGTGCCGCTGCTGACGACCAGACAGGAGCTGATGCGTTGCCAGCAACGAACGTGGTGAGTAACGTACCTGTCAGTGAACAGGCAGTAGCAAGCGCTGAACTGGCGAGTACAGCGGAAGTAAGCAATGCGAGCAGTGGCGACTCCGTAACGATGGCAAGTGCGGTGGATAGCACTGTCGTAAACACGCCGTTACCTGCAGAAATCCCGGCAACCAGTCCGGCGGTGCCAAGTTCACAGCCGACTGCCCCGGTAGCAAGTGCGGTTCTGGAAAGTGCCCCAGTGGCCAGTGACCAGCCAGTGGATTCTGCAGTGCCTGATACTATCCCTGAGTCCCAGGCCCCGGCAGTCAGTGACAGGCTGGCGTAAGCGGGAGCACCATTCCGGAAGCACCGAGCCAAGCAGTAGAAAATGATGCAGCGGTGACGCTGCCGACGGTCGACCAGCCTGCTAGTCGTGAAGTTTCGGCAGATGGTGTTCAGATTGTGGATAAGATCCATACCGATCAGATCCTGAAGGACAAATACGGCATTGATGTGAACCACCTTGATGCCAAGAGTGTCCTGATGCTGGCGTCCCTCTTCCACATCTTCGCTAACGAAGCTAACTTAGGAGCAGACGTAAACGGCAACCTTGCCGTTGGAATTCTTAACAGTAACGTTGACTTCGGAACCCGTGGGGACTCCATCCACTTGAGCAAGGGGGATATCTACTACATTCAACAGCTCAACACTGGCTTGCAGAGCGGCTCTTTCAGAAACGAGCTCTTTAACCACGTCGTATTCGGCAAGGACGTTAACGTTGAGATTATCTACGGCCGGGTCTATGTTAATGGCCATCACATGGTCAACTTGAAGCCGGAAGAGGTTTTTAAAGACGGTACTGGTACGAATTATGTCGACTTCCCGGCCGTTTTCCAATGCCTGTTTAAAGCCGCTGATTTCTACGCCAGCCAGGAGGAATCAGCTGGGGTAATCAAAGATTTCAGCGACATGAACAATCGCTTTATCGATGCTTCCCAGGCGACACCGAAAGACAATGTCATCTACGTGAACATTCCGTTCGAATACCTTAATGCTTCCCAGCTGGTTAAGATCTACGGCCTATCTAGCAAGGTTGACGGTCCGACCGTGGTGATTAATGTGATCGGGATGCCAGCCGGTAGCGAACTTATGATTCATACGCAGGTTAAGCTCTATTACGATGATGAGAAGAACAACCACGTCAACCCGAGCGAAAGTCATGAGCACCCGAACCATGTTTTATGGAATTTCGGTGACAGTGCAGCCCACATTCTGATTCAGGGCGGGCACTTCATGGGAAGCATCCTGGCACCAAACGCAACGGTGACTGCTAACGTGAACGTTGACGGGAACATTGTTGCCAATATTGTTAACATCAAGGGTGGAAAAAGCCACAAGTGGGACATCCACCCGGTAGAGCCGCCAATCTTTATTGAAATTCTGCCGCAACCAACGGATCCGGAGCAGCCAACAGATCCGGAACAGCCAATGGAACCGACAGACCCAGAACAGCCAGATACACTGATAACCGAAGCTGAACCAGCTTCGCCATCGACTGGGGTTCCCGCTTCTGCAATCGGTACTGTATCGACATTGTCACAAGCGGTGCCTGCAGGCAATGAGGCTAAAGGTGAGGATGAAGCAGTTGCTCTTCCACAGACGGGAACGGACAGTCACGGCATCCTGATGGGAATTGCATTGGCAATCGCCGCTCAGCTGATGATCTGGGGCTTGGTTCAACCCAAGAAGAAAAAGTAAATAGCTAAACAAAAAGCATGTTACCGCTCACCTGAGCAGCAACATGCTTTTCCTTACTTCTAATATCCCTGATGGAGGTCTTCCACTTCAGGAACCTCAAAGCCCTTCTTAATCAGTCGTTTGACGACCTTTTCCATCTTCTCGTGGGTAACGTCAGCGGGAAGAGTAAACAGGATCTGCTTGACTGACGAGTGCTGGGGATCAAAGGAGAGGACGTTGACGATTTGACAGTAGCGGGTGATCTCCTTGGTGGCCGTCATCAGTGCTCCTCGTTCATCAGGGGCCACAACGGTCAGGACGTAGCTGCCGTTGTTGACGTTCCAGCCTTCTGCCAGGACCCGGAGCAGGCTGTTGTGGGTTAGAATACCGTAGAACTGGTTGTTTTCATCCAGAACTGCAATGTATGGCAGGTCGCGGATGGCAAAGAAGACCGAGAAGAAAGCCGAGTTAATGGAAACAAACTTGGTGGCGTTCTTGAGGAGGGCGGTTACTGGCAGATTCATGTCCCCATTACGCGACTTATGCCGGTAGAGGTGCATCTTGTAGATGTTGCCGCGGAAAATCTTGCCAGATTCATCTAATACGGGAACGCACCGGTAGCCGGTGTTTTCCAAAACCGTCAACGCTTCGGCAAGGGTGGCCGTCTCCGGAAGGGTTGTCAGAGTGTCCTTTTTCTTGATGAGTGAACTAAAAATCATGGTATTATTCCTCTGTTTCGTTTCTAAGTGCACTAAACATCATAACACAATTTTGGTGTTGCCATTAGAAAATAATGAGAATGGATTAAGAATTGCCGGGAGTGAGTGGCGATCATTTTGGTTTCAAAATCTGCGAGCGTATAATATATACATAGAATACGCTGCTGGACGGGGGTGCTTCCTCGTGCGGCCTTTTTGCATTTTTCGACAGTGAAGGGATGGAGAAGAATTATGAAGATGATTGTCGGTTTAGGAAACATCGGGACCCGTTATGATGAGACTCGGCATAACACCGGCTTTATGGTTGTGGATCAGCTGGCCCGGGATTACCACCTGGGAGCATTCAGCCACCTCAAGCAGGAGGCCGTTGCGGTCAGCGGGGTAATCAACGGTGAGAAGGTCATGCTGGTCAAGCCAACCACCTTCATGAATGATTCCGGTCGGGCAGTTGGCCCCCTGGTCGACTATTATGGACTTGACCTGGCCGACCTGGTGATCGTCAACGATGACCTCGATATGCCGGTTGGCCAGATTCGCTTGAAGACCCACGGAGCCTCAGGCGGTCACAATGGATTGAAGAGCATTATCAACGCACTGGGTACCAAGCAGTTCAACCGGGTTAAGCTCGGCATTGACCACCCCCAGCACGGCACGGTGGTCAGCCATGTCCTGGGCAAGTTCACCAAGGAGGAACGGCCAAAGTTTGACGCGGCGGTCGAGCAGGCAGAACACGCCCTGGAGGACTGGCTCAAGGGGGAAGACTTTGCCCAATTAATGAATGATTACAATTAACTGCCAGATTATTTTAGGAAAGGAGTGACAGAATGTGAAACTTGAGAACTTTATGGAAAAGACGCCGGCCTATAAAAAGATCGTCGCCCAGTTGCATCCGGCTACTCGCCAGCTGATTACTGGGATCTCGGGTTCGGCACGGGCACTCCTTTTGGCAGCGTTGCAGGAGAAACAACCGCGGCCGTTGCTGGTGGTCACGGATAACATGGCCCACATGCAGGAACTCGCTGATGACCTGGGCGGCCTGCTTGGCGAAGACCGGGTTTACCAGTTTCCAGTTGAGGAGGTACTGGCAGCGGAAGTGGCGACCAGTTCGCCGAACTACCGTCTGCAACGGGTGCAGTCGTTGGCGGCGCTCGGCAAGCAGAACGATGCCATTGTGGTGACCTCAGCAGCTGGATTGCGCCGCAACGTGGTCTCACCGCAGTTCTTCGCCCAGGCGACCCTGAAGGTGACGGCTGGGGGTGAATTGGATCCTGAGCAGGTCCGCAATCAGCTGAGTGCGATGGGTTACCAACTCCAGAAGATGGTGCTGCGGCCCGGTGACTTCGCGGTCCGAGGTTCGATCATCGACATTTATGCCTTGAACACGACGGATCCCGTTCGGATTGACCTCTTTGACACGGAGGTGGATTCACTGCGGTACTTTGATGCCAGCACCCAGCGGAGCATCAAGAACGTCGACAGCGTGGAGATCCTGCCTGCCACCGACTTTATCCTGCCCCCGGCTGAGTTTGACCGGATCGAACAGGCAATCGCGGATCAGTACCACCAGTTGCTGGCAAACCTGACGGACTTGGATGACGATATTCGTCAGCAGGTGGATAATCGCTTCAAGCCAATGCTGGCCGCCCTCAAGCAACACCGTCTGACCAATGACTTGCAGGAATTCAGCAACCTGGTCTACCCGCAGGCACACTCCCTGCTCGATTACCTGCCGGCTGACGGGGTGGTCTACCTGGACGACCTTGGCCGGATCAAGCAGGCAGCCAAGCAGATGGTGGCCGAGGATCAATCCTGGCTGGCGGATAAGGTGAAGTACCACCAGCTGACGGCCGTTCCCGAGTTGAGCAATGACCTTGAACCGCTGATCAAGGATGACCAGCATGGTCAGCTTTACGGGGCCCTTTTCAAGAAGGGGATGGGGAACCTGCGCTTTACCCAGCTAGTCGAACTGACGACCCGGCCGATGCAGCATTTCTTTGGGCAGATGCCCCTCTTAAAGACGGAACTCCAGCGGTGGCTTGATCAGGGACAGACCGTGGTGCTGATGGCCAACAGCAAGGTACGGCGGGATCAGATTGCCCGGACCCTGCACGACTTCGGGATTGAAGCATCCGAGACCGGAACCGATGCCCTCAGCATGAACACGGTCCAGCTGGTCGCAGCTAATTTGAATAACGGTTTTGAGATGCCCGCGGGCGGCCTGGTGGTCATCACTGAGGGCGAGATGTTCAAGCAGGTAACCAAGCGGCGCCACCGTCCCCAGAAGCTGGCCAACGCGGAACGCCTTAAGAGCTATACCGACCTCAAGCCGGGAGACTACGTGGTCCACGTCAACCACGGGATCGGGATCTTCAGCGGGATTCGGACGATGGAGGTTGACGGGGTCCACCAGGACTACATGGTCATCAACTACCGCAACAACGCTCAGATCTTTGTGCCGGTGACTCAGCTGAACCTGGTCCAGAAGTACGTCTCATCCGAGTCAAAGACACCGCGGATCAACCGGCTCGGCGGCAACGAGTGGGCCAAGACCAAGCGGCGGGTCGCCTCCAAGGTTGAGGATATCGCCGACGAGCTGGTCGACCTTTATTCCAAGCGGGAGACGGCCAAGGGCTATGCCTTCCCGGCGGATGACTATCTGCAGAAACAATTTGATGACAACTTCCCATACACGGAGACCCGCGACCAATTGCGGAGCATCAATGAGATTAAGCAGGACATGGAAAAGGCCAAGCCGATGGACCGGCTGCTGGTCGGGGATGTCGGCTACGGTAAGACGGAAGTTGCCATGCGGGCCATCTTCAAGGCCGTGGCGGGTGGCAAGCAGGTTGCTTTCTTAGTTCCGACCACTGTCCTGGCCCAGCAGCACTTTGATACCATGACCAAGCGGTTCGCAGGCTTTCCAATTAAGATTGCCCTGATGTCACGTTTCAAGACTAACAAGGAACTCAAGGAGACCGACGCCAAGCTGGCCGCCGGGAAGGTTGACGTGGTCGTCGGTACGCACCGGATTCTCTCCAAGGATGTGCACTTCAAGGATCTGGGGCTGGTAATTGTCGACGAGGAGCAGCGCTTTGGGGTTAAGCATAAGGAACGCCTCAAGGAGTTGAAGAACAACGTCGATGTTTTGACCCTGACGGCAACCCCGATCCCGCGGACTCTCCACATGTCGATGCTGGGAGTTAGGGACCTCTCCGTCTTGGAGACCCCGCCAGCCGGGCGTTTCCCGATCCAGACCTACGTCATGGAGCAAAATGACGGGGCCATTCGTGACGGGATCATGCGCGAGATGCAACGTGGCGGCCAAGTCTACTACCTCCATAACCGGGTCAGCGACATTGAGGAGACCGTGGCCAAGCTCAAGGAACTTGTTCCGGAGGCTGAAATTGGCTACATCAATGGCCAGATGAGTGAAAACGAGCTGGAGACGGTCCTGTACGAATTCATTCAGGGCAACTACGATGTCCTGGTAACGACTTCGATCATTGAGACCGGGGTGGATATCCCCAACGTCAACACGCTCTTTGTGGAGAACGCGGACCGGATGGGTCTGGCCCAGCTCTACCAAATTCGGGGCCGGATCGGCCGGAGCAACCGGGTCGCCTACGCCTACTTCATGTACCAGCCCAATAAGGTGCTTACCGAACTGGGTGAGAAACGGCTGGCGGCCATTCGGGACTTCACAGAATTGGGCTCTGGCTTCAAGATCGCGATGCGCGACCTGGCAATCCGGGGTGCCGGGAACCTGCTCGGCAAGCAGCAGCACGGCTTCATTGACTCAGTCGGTTACGATCTCTACTCAGCCATGCTCAGCGACGCGGTGGCCAAGAAGCAGGGGAAGAAGATCAAACCGACTGCCGATGCCGAGGTTGAACTGGGAGTCGAGGCCTACCTGCCGGACAGTTACATCGATGACCAGCAGCAGAAGATCGAATTTTACAAGAGCATTCGTCAGGCCGGTGATGACGCCGAGTTGCTGGACATTCAGGGTGACCTGATTGACCGCTTCGGCGACTACCCAACCGCGGTCGGCAACCTGTTGCTGATTAGCAAGCTAAAGCGCCGGGCGGACCTGGCATTAATTTCCCAGATCAAACGGCAGCGGGATAACATCATGATCACCTTCAGTCCGAAGGGAAGCCGACTGGTCAAGGCGGCGGAGATTATTAAGCAGCTGGCCAAAACCCACTTCAAGGCTACTCTGGGCGAAAACGACCAGCGGCTGACGGTGCGGCTGGTTATTCAACCGAAGATGACGACTAACGACTGGCTCAACCAGCTGTTGAAGTTTGTGGGCGGCCTGGCCGACGTCGTCCAAAACAACAATCAAGCAGCATAAAAAACGGAGGATAAAAAATGCGATTAGATAAGTTTTTGAAAGTTTCACGGATCATCAAGCGGCGCTCAGTTGCCAAGGAGATCGCTGACCAGGGGCGGATCCTGGTCAATGACCGGACGGCCAAGTCATCTAGCAAGGTGGCGGCTGGCGATACCCTGACGATTAAGTTTGGCAATAAGACTGAGGTGGTTAAGATCAATCAGATCGTTGAGACTACCAAGAAGAGCGAAGCAGAGGATATGTACGAAATTGTCGATGAGAAGTACGCCGAGAATTTTGACTAAAACTATAAAAAAGTTGATATTTTGTTCGATAGGTTATGGACAATAGGGCATTTTCGCTGATATACTAGTTTAGAAAATAAAGTTTGGAATGTAAGGAGGAGAATCAATTGAAAAATCGCAAAGTCGTTCAGCTTGAGACTCCTCATACCCAGCAGGTGAGCGTGGATCGCCGGGTCCGGCGCCGTGTTCATATCCGGCGTTTTGAGCGGATTGTAGCGGTCTTTTTACTCATCTTTCTTTTTCTGGGTTTTCAGATTGTGCGAAGCCGCTATGCACTGGCAAAGGTCAATACCAATATCCACCAGACGGAAGTTCAGCTGGCGGATCAAAAGGTCAGGGGACGAGAGCTGAATCAGCAGGTCAAACAGCTGCACGATCCCGAATATATTCAGCAGGTAATTCGTTCCAAGTACAACTATTCTAAGCAAGGCGAAACGGTTTATAATCTTGATAATTAATAAAGGTCGCGCGGACCGGTCGAAAGATCAGCTTCGCGCGATTTTTTGCTTGATTTAGCCCTAATAATGGTTCAAACTATACTTGTTTATCGAAATTTGTATGGTATACTCATTACAATATAATTACAAAAATGATTAGATGATTCGAGGAGGATCTTAGAGTTTCATGGCAATTGAAGTGGGAGCAAAGGTTTCAGGTAAGGTTTCAGGAATTACAAACTTTGGTGCGTTCGTTGACCTGGACGACAACCAAACGGGACTGGTACACATCAGCCAGATTTCTGATAAGTACATTAAGGACATTCATGATGTTTTGTCAGTAGGGGACACGGTGACGGTTAAGGTTACCCGGATTGGTGACGATGGCAAGATCGCCCTTTCAATGAAAGCGGCAGCTCCACATGAACACCATGAAGGCCATGAACACGGTCGCTTCGATCATCGTCAGCACGGTGAAGGCCGTCATTTCGACCACGAACGCAACAATGACTTCCGTGGTCACCGGGACAACCACCGAGGCGGCAGCTTTAACGGCAATCGGCGCCACAGCAGTCACCAACACGAAGATTTTGACGACATGCTGGCCGGCTACTTAAAGGAAAGCGAATCCCGTCTGTCCACCCTTAAGCGGCAGACGGATGGTAAGCGTGGCGGCCGTGGCGGTCGGCGGAGCTAACATGACGACAATATTAAAACAATTTGAGCGGCACCTCGAACAGGGCCGCTTTTTTGCTAAGGACGACCTAGTGATTGTTGCCGTCTCGACGGGGGTCGATTCGATGGCCTTGCTGGACCTTTTGCAACGTCTCCCGGCTGGCCGGCGTCCCCGTCTGCTGGTCGCCCACGTGAATCACGAGCTGCGTGACCAGAGTACGGTCGAAGAAGCCTACCTGACCGACTACTGCAGACAGGCCGGACTGTCATTGCGGGTGGCCCACTGGCCCAAGGAGGATCATCCTGAACACGGGGTTGAGGAGGCGGCCCGCCATTTTCGTTACGCCTTCTTCAAGCGCTTGCTGACTGAATACCACGCTGCGGCGGTGGTGACGGCCCACCATGCCAATGACCTCGCCGAAACCATGCTGATGAAGATGACGCGCGGTGGCCAGCTGGACCAGCTTGTTGGGATTCGTGATCAGCGCCCGCTGGGAAGGGGGAAGCTCGTTCGGCCTCTGTTGCCGTTCACTAAGGCAGAATTGTATCGGTATGCTCGGGCCCGGGGACTGAAGTGGTTTGAGGACCAGACCAACCAAGAGCTGACGGTGGCCCGCAATCGTTACCGTCACCAGATCATTCCGGCCCTGGAACGGGAAAATCACCAGCTAATCACCCACCTGCTTGATTATCGGGCACAGCTGACGGAACTGCTGGCCTGGCGAAATCAGGAGCTTGCCCGCCTGCTTGATACTGTTCAAGCGGGGCAGCATCTGGAACTGGTTGCCTTTACCCAGCTACCGGATTTTCAACAGGCAGAGCTGCTGCGCTACTGGCTGGAACAATCTGGGGTGACAGATCTCAAGGCAGACCTGATTGACCAGGTCCGGCGGGTTCTGAATAATCCCCAAAAGCCGCAGGGACTGATTGAGCTTCCTGGGAGTTCTGTATTAGTTAAGGACTATGCAGAGTGCCGGCTGGAAAATATCGATAAATTATCGTCCCAACGGCAAAAAGCACCGGTGTATATGGTAAAATTGGGCCAACAGTACCCAATTGATAAGCAGCAAAAATTGCTAGTAACAACCATGCAAGATGCAAGGGGAATGGAAATGTGGCTATCGCCGGATCAGCTGCCCTTGACCCTGCGTCCCTGGCAACCTGGTGATCGCCTCCGTCTTAAGGGCGGCGGGCACCAATCAGTACACCGGGTTCTGATTGACCAAAAGGTGAACGCGGGTGATCGCGGCTCCCAGCTGGTCCTGGTTGATGCTCGTGGAACGGTGGTCTGGCTAATCGGCCGGAAGTGGAGCTGGTTTGACCGCCCTGCCGATTACCGCCAGCGCTGGCAACGGCTGTTTATTGGGATCATAAAATGAAGAGGAGAAACTTATGAATAACGATATCGAAAAAGTCCTATTTTAGTAAGGAAGATATTCAAGCGGCCACTGATCGTTTGGCTAAGCAGCTGTCGGATGAATATCGGGACAAGCGACCACTGATCATCTCGGTCTTGACCGGGGCAGTTCTGTTTACCGTTGACATGATCGAGAAGATGGATATCATGGCCCAGCTCGACTTCATCGACATCTCAACCTACTATGGCGGTGCCCAGTCCACGGGTAAGCTGACCTTGATCCACGACCTGACGACCGACGTCAAGGGCCGCAATGTCCTGATCATGGAAGACATCGTCGATAGCGGGCACACGCTCAAATTCCTGGTCGACCTCTTGAAGGAGCGGGGAGCCAAGAGCATCAAGACTGCTACCATGATGGATAAGCCGGAGGGCCGGCAGTACGATGTGACCGTCGACTACTACGGTGTCCGGGTACCTAACGAGTTCCTGGTTGGCTACGGCTTGGACTACAAGGGCTACTACCGGAACCTCCCTTATATTGGCATTCTGAAGCCGTCCGTTTACCAGGAGGACTAGGGCCTAAATTGGTCATTTAATTTAATGGTCAATATTTGTCAAGTATGCTATTATAGTGGATACAATTATTAAAATTGATGCTGGTAGTTAGGAGGTTGTTATGAACAACAATCGTAGAAACAATAATTTCACTCATAACGTTCTCTTCTACGCCGTGATGTTCTTATGTATCATGGGAATTGTCTACTTCTTCTTTGGCGGCAATCAAACCAACAGCCAGAGCAAGACTGTTTCCCAGAGTGAGTTCATCTCTGAACTGAAGACCAACAAGGTTAAGAGTGTCCAGCTACAACCAAACGGTGGAGTGTACAAGGTTAACGGGACTTATCGCAAGCCTCAGAGCAACAATGATGATTCCACTAACGGCTTTGCACTAGCACCACAACGTAACAACAAGGTTTCACACTTCCAAGGTTCCGTCCTGCAGAGTGACGTAACAGTCAGCCAGCTGCAACGCTACGCCAACAAGCACAATGTTTCATTGAGCACGCGGGCCGAAGAATCCAACAGTATTTGGATGAACCTGTTGCTGACGGTTCTGCCGCTGGTCATCATGATCTTCTTCTTCTACATGATGATGGGCCAAGCTGGCCAAGGTGGCGGCGGCCGTGGAGTAATGAGCTTTGGCAAGACCAAGGCTAAGCCAGCGGACCCGAAGAAGAATAAGGTTCGCTTCTCCGATGTTGCCGGTGAAGAGGAAGAAAAGCAGGAATTGGTTGAAGTTGTTGAATTCCTGAAGAATCCGAAGAAATTCACCCGTCTTGGTGCCAAGATTCCATCTGGGGTCTTGCTGGAGGGGCCTCCGGGTACTGGTAAGACCTTGCTGGCCAAGGCCGTTGCCGGTGAATCGGGAGTACCATTCTTCTCCATCTCTGGTTCTGACTTCGTTGAAATGTTCGTCGGTGTTGGTGCCAGCCGTGTCCGGGACCTGTTTGACCAGGCCAAGAAGGCGGCCCCAGCGATCATCTTCATCGATGAAATTGACGCCATCGGCCGACGCCGTGGAAACGGCATGGGCGGCGGTAACGACGAACGTGAGCAGACCCTGAACCAATTGCTGGTTGAAATGGACGGATTCCAGGGGGACGAAGGAGTCATCGTGATGGCGGCGACGAACCGTTCCGATGTCCTTGATCCGGCCCTCCTGCGGCCAGGTCGTTTTGACCGGAAGATCTTGGTTGGTCGGCCCGACGTTAAGGGTCGTGAAGCCATCCTGCGGGTTCACGCCAAGAATAAGCCGATCGCACCAGATGTTGATCTGAAGGAAATTGCCAAGCAGACCCCTGGCTTTGTCGGGGCGGACCTGGCAAACTTGCTGAACGAGGCGGCCCTGCTGGCAGCCCGGCGCGGCAAGAATGAGATCGATGCTTCTGACTTGGATGAAGCCGAAGACCGGGTTATCGCGGGTCCAGCTAAGCACGACCGGGTCGAATCTGCCCAAGAGCGGAAGACCGTGGCCTACCACGAAGCCGGGCACACGATTGTTGGGCTGGTCTTAAACGATGCCCGGGTTGTCCACAAGGTAACGATTGTGCCGCGTGGTCGGGCCGGCGGTTACGCCATCATGCTGCCGCGTGAAGACGAGATGCTGATGTCTAAGAAGAACGCCAAGGAACAGATTGCCGGTTTGATGGGTGGTCGTGCGGCTGAAGAGCTGATCTTCAAGTCCCAGTCCTCTGGTGCTTCTAATGACTTTGAGCAGGCAACCCAGATTGCGCGGGCCATGGTTACCCAGTACGGGATGAGCGAGAAGATCGGTCCAGTTGAACTGCAGAGTTCCGGCCAGGTCTTCACCGGCCAGGGTTACGATCAGTCGCCTTACTCTGAGAAGACGGCGGCCCTTGTGGATGAAGAAATTCGGCGGATCTTGAATGAAGGCCACGAACAAGCCCTTCATATCATTGAGACGCACCGTGAACAGCACAAGGCGATTGCTGAGGCCTTGCTGAAGTACGAGACCCTGAACGAGAAGGAAATTCTCAGCCTCTACAAGACGGGGAAGATCCCAGAAAAGGATCACGCTGCTGAAGATGAGAAGGCCTATGCCCAAACCTTTGAAGAATCCAAGCGGGCACTTGAACGCATGGAAGATGAGAAGTGGGACAGCCGGAACGAACCTGCTGACGAGGATCAGGCTAAGAATGAGCTGCCAGCATCAACTGACGACTATTCGACTGACCAAAGTGATCAAAATAACCAAAACGATCATGATGACTCAGCAGATTCCGATCATCGTGAATAGTAAAATGCTAAAATAGGAGCAGACATCAGAACGTGTCGCTCCTATTTTTAATTTGAGGGGGAAATATTATGAAGACAACAGATTACTTAGTAAAGAGCATGACCAAGGATGGTAAATTTCGGGCCTATGCCGTGAACGCCACCCAGCTGGTCGAAAAGGCCCACGAGATTCATGACACCTGGAGCGCTTCCTCAGCTGCTTTGGGTCGGACCCTGGTAGGGACGCTCCTGCTGGCCACTGCCGGCCTGCAGGGAGAAGCCGGCATGACGGTTAAAATTCAAGGTAACGGCCCGGTTGGCTACATTGTCGCTGACGGGACGGCTAAGGGGACGGTTAAGGGCTACATGGGAAACCCGCACGTTAACCTGCCAAGCAATGACAAGGGGAAGATCGACGTTGCCGGGGCAGTCGGCACGAAGGGAACCCTGTCCGTCACCAAGATGGCCCCTGGTGACAAGACCCCGTACACCGGAGAGGTTAACCTGGTCTCCGGCGAACTCGGTGACGACTTCACCTACTACCTGGCCCAGTCCGAACAAATCCCGTCCGCAGTCGGCCTGTCCGTCTTCGTTAACACCGATGACAGCATTGAGGTTGCCGGGGGCTTCATGATTCAGGTTATGCCTGGTGCTTCCGATGGGGAGATTAGCAAGCTGGAGAAGACTCTTAAGGGGATGCCGTTGGTTTCAGAAATGCTGCGGGACGGTGATACGCCGGAGGACATTCTGACCAAGATGTTCGGCGATGACCTGAAGATTCTCGACAAGATGCCGGTCCGTTACGAGTGTGATTGCTCGAAGCAGCGGTTTGCTCACGCTCTCGAGAGTATCTCAACGAAGGATTTGAAGAAGCTGATCGACGAAGACCACCACGCCGAGACGGTTTGCCAGTTCTGCGGCAAGAAGTACGAATTCAGTGAAGACGAACTGCAGTTAATTTATGACAAGAAGGTCGCCGACGCGGAAGCCGACAAGGAGATCGCCGAGAAGCAAAAGAAGGCCGACGACAAGAAGGACCAGCAGTAGTTTGTTTGGTCTGGCTGATTAGATGTGCTATGATAGTTGAGTTATCGGACATTAAAAATAAGCGGGAAGTGGCAGGCCAACCCAGTTCCCGAGAAGACAATGAGGTGAAAGAATGAAGTGGAAGATCGGTGACGTGGAAATTCCTAATCAAGTAGTAGTTGCCCCGATGGCGGGTGTGACTAACTCAGCCTTCCGGGTAATTTGCAAGGAGTTTGGTGCCGGCTACGTTGTCTGTGAGATGATTTCCGACCGGGGAATCATGTACCATAATAAGCGGACCCTGAACATGATGAATGTTGACCCTAGTGAGCACCCGATGGGAATTCAAATCTTCGGTGGTACCAAGGAGACCCTGGTGGAGGCTGCCAAGTACGTTGACGAGCATACTGCCGCTGACGTGATCGACATCAACATGGGCTGCCCCGTCAATAAGGTGGTCAAAACTGATGCCGGGGCCCGCTGGCTGCTCGATCCCAACAAGGTCTACGAGATGGTGTCCTCCGTAACGGACGCTGTCAAAAAGCCGGTCACAGTCAAAATGCGGACGGGCTGGGACGATAAGCACATCTACGCGGTGGAAAATGCCCTGGCCGCGGAACGTGCCGGCGCTAGTGCCATCGCCATGCACGGCCGGACCCGAAAACAGATGTATACGGGACACGCCGATTGGAATATACTTAAAGAAGTAGCTGATCATTTGACGATTCCGTTCATGGCCAACGGTGATATCCGGACGCCGGAAGATGCCAAGAAGGTCCTCGACATGACCGGGGCCACGGCTGCAATGATCGGGCGGGCTGCCATGGGAAACCCGTGGATGCTGACCCGGACTGAACACTATCTGGAGACCGGTGAATTGCTGCCGGAAGCCACACCAAACGAGAAGATCAAGATGGCGAAGGAACACCTGAACCGCCTGATCGATCTCAAGGGTGAGTACGTCGGGGTCCGCGAATTCCGGGGCCTGTCGACTTACTACCTGAAGGGGATCCCGCGTTCTGCCCGGACCAAGGCGGCCCTGGTAGAGGCGGAGACACGCGACCAGATGAACGAAATCTTTGATCGCTTTGCTGAACAGACGGCAGAGCGGGAAATGAAGCGGGCTGCACGAAAGCAAGCTCAATAAGAGGAGGAAAATTTAGTGTCACAAGAACTAGACCAGATGCGTGTTCGTCGTGAAAAGATGGAAGAGCTTAAGCAGGCGGGAATCGAACCATTCGGCCGCCGGTTCAAGCGGGACCACCTTGCCCAACAGATTCGCGATGAATACGGTCAATTCGATAAGGAAGAACTGAATGACAAGGGAGCAATGGTAATCATCGCCGGCCGGATGACCCGGAAGCGGAGCAGCGGTAAGGCCGGCTTTGCGGACTTTGTTGACCGGACCGGGAAGATCCAGGTATATGCACGTAAGGATATGGTAGGGGATGAACAATACCACATCTTCAAGCGGGCTGATATCGGTGACTTCCTCGGGATTGAAGGGGATGTGATCAAGACCAACACCGGTGAATTGACGGTGCGGGCCCACAAGATCACCTTCCTGTCCAAGGCCCTGCGTCCGCTGCCGAACAAGTGGGAAGGGGTTACTGACCCGGAGACCATCTACCGGCAGCGTTACCTGGACCTGATTTCCAACCCAGAGAGCTTCAAGCGTTTCCACCAGCGGACTGCGATCATTAAGGCCGTACGGAAGTACATGGATGATCACGGCTTCACTGAAGTTGAAACCCCAATTCTGAACACCCAGGCTGGGGGTGCCAATGCCCGGCCATTCGTTACCCACCACAATGCCCTGGATATCGACATGTACCTGCGGATCGCAACTGAATTGTACCTGAAGCGGCTAATCGTCGGGGGCTTTGAACGCGTTTACGAACTGGGCCGGATCTTCCGGAACGAAGGGATGGACCCGCACCACAACCCAGAATTCACGACGATGGAAACCTACGCAGCCTACTTCGACTTCCATGATGTCATGGACGAGACGGAAGGCATTGTTAAGGCGGCTGCTAAGGTGGTTTCCGATGATGGTCACGTTACCTACCAGGGTCACGATATTGACCTGGCCAGTGACTTCAAGCGGGTAACGATGGTTGATGCCGTTAAGGAAAAGACGGGGATTGACTTCGGCGACCCAGCCATGACGGACGATGACGCCAAGAAGCTGGCTGATGAACACCACATCGAGTACAAGCCATTCTGGAAGAAGGGCCACATTCTGAGCGCCTTCTTCGACGAATACGTTGAAAAGACTTTGATCCAACCAACCTTCGTTTACGAGTTCCCAGTGGAAGTTTCCCCACTGGCTAAGCGGAACGCCGATAACCCAGACATGACGGACCGGTTCGAACTCTACGTGGACGGGAGCGAGTTGGCCAACGCCTTCAGTGAATTGAACGACCCAATCGACCAGAAGCACCGTTTCGAGATGCAAGCCGAGGAAAAGGCCAATGGTAACGATGAAGCGGAACCAGTTGACCTTGATTACGTTCAAGCCCTTGAATACGGGATGCCGCCAACGGGTGGTCTCGGAATCGGGATTGACCGGCTGGTAATGCTGCTGACCGATGCCAAGTCCATTCGGGACGTTATCCTCTTCCCAACGATGCGTCCGGAAAAGGAACAAAAGAACGGTTCTAATAAAAAGAAGAATAACAAGAAGTAAGCTGACGGCCTACTGATTAGAAAAGGCACCACACTACTGTAATGGTAATGCGGTGCCTTTTTTGTTTGCGGTAAAAAGCTTACTTCAGCTTTCGTGGAACCCCCAGGAAGAAGTTCATGAGAGCGACTGCTAAGAAGATCACAGCGCTTATCATGACCCCGGACCAGCCGAAAGCACTCCAGGCGTTGATGCCGACCAGCGTCCCCAGCGATCCGCCGAGGAAGTAGGAGAACATAAAGATCGAGTTGTTACGGCTGTTGGACTTACGACTCAGGGACTGAATAATCGCCTGGTTAGTGACCTGGCTGAACTGGGTGCTCAGGTCCAGAATGACAATCCCCGCCATCAGCAGGTAGATGGAGTGGGTGAAGATACTGAAAATGACGCAGGCGCCGACACCGAGCCACCAACTGATAGTGATGTTGACCCGCGGTGAGTAGCGATTGACCATCTGGCCGATGAATGGGGCAGCAAAGATGGAGACGATTCCCAAGAGGCCCATGTTTCCGGCGACGGCGCTATTGTAGTTGAAGTACTTAACCAGAAAGAAGGCCAAAGTTGACCAGAATAGGTTGGTAATCCCGAACATGCAGAAGGCATTGAGGGATGAGCTGCGGAGGTAGCGGTACTTTTTAAGCAGTTTCGGCAGTGAAGAGATGATTGTGCTGTAGCGCTTGCTTTGAACCGGCGTCCGCGGATCGTCTGGAACCCAGCGGTGAATGAAGATCACCAGGATCAGATTGATTAGGGCCGCCAAGCCGTAGACCGCGTGCCAGCCCAAGACGGTGGCGATTACCCCGCTGAAGGTCCGGGCAAACAGAATTCCCGTCAGCATCCCGCTGATCATCGCACTCAGGAGGGGCCCTTGTTTTTCGACGGGGTCAGGTAGGCGATGTAGGGGATGATGATCTGGCCGCCGATTGAGGTTAGACCAATGATGACGACTGCCAGGCCGAAGAGCCAGACGTTCGGCGCAATGAAGACCAGAAAAAGGGCGCAGATGGAGATGAGTTCCATAATCTGCAGGAAGAGGTAACGGTTGAAGGCGTCACCGAGCGGGACGATCAGCAGGAGACCGAGTGCGTAGCTGACCCGCGAGAGCATTGCCAGGATGGCGGTGGTTGATGATGGAATGTGTTAGCCGGTTACGATCAGGGGTTCGATCGGCTGGATGTAGAACATGTTAGCGACGATGATCCCCACACTGAGGGCCATGAAGATTACCTGATAGGTTGGAAGGTCAATATAGTTATCCTTTGCTTTGTCCATGAAAAACTCCTCCTTAGAGTAATAGCTTATGGATATTACTCTAAGGCCGGGCGGGATGCTGGAGAAGTGCCGGTTTATCCTGAGGAGGTGTGCAAAATGGTCATAGCTGACTGGTCAGAATGTTTTGGACATCGTGACTGCGGGTGAAGAGACTGATTGTCCGCGGCGGGAAGTCAACCAGCTTACTGGCACGGAAACGGTGATCGTTTTTGACCAGGCTTTGTACCATCTGCCACGGCAGAATCGACAGGTAGGAAGACAGGGCGACCAATTCCAGGACTGTGTTGGTGTAGCTGATCTGCTTAATGTCCTTGGGTGAATCGAACAGGTTGAGAAGCTGCTGGCTGACCGGACAATAGCGGGGAGCAATTATCAGTTTGCTGGAGTCGAGCCTTGTCAGCGAAGTGGCTGCAGATAGACCGGCTCGATGATTGGAGATAATCCCGAACGGTTCTTTGCATAGCTTGGCTTCGAAGAATTCGCCGGAGATATCTTGGTGCTGTTCTTCATTGATGATGATTGCGTCCAATTGGCCCTCGTTGAAGAGACGGACTAATTCGATCGCCTTGACCGAAATCTTGAGCTCCTTGAACTGGGTTAGGTGTTTGCTGATCAGGCTGGGGTAGTGGTAGGCGGCGATGTTGTCCAGAATACCGATCCGCAGGGTGTCCCAGTCGATTGTCGGTGGTGCGGTCAGCTCTTTCAGGTTGGTCAGGAGCTTTTGAGCGTTTTTTCTAAAAGTTACTCCCGCACTGGTCAGCTCCACTCCTTGATTTGTCCTGGCAAACAGTTGACGGTTGACCGCCTTCTCTAATTGTCGGATTTTCTTGCTGATGGTGGATGAATCTAGGTAGAGGTAGTTGCTGGCACGGCTAAAACTGCGGAACTTGCTGACGGTTAAAAAGATATTCAGTGATTCGAAATTAAAATTATCCATTAGTGTCACCTCAATTATGCAGTGATAATGTTTTTCAGTATATCAAAGAAAAAATGAAAATAGGCTCGTGAGGGGATGTCGCTGATCATTGCTAAAATCAGAATGAATATTCGTTGGAATTAGCGCAATATTGTTAGAGCTTATCCGTAAAAAATGGTACGGTAAGTAGTATAAAATTCGCCTTTATAAAATTGGCTGAGATTAATTGGAAAAGTAGTTGACAACCCGTGGCGGAGTAGGTATAGTAGTTACCGTTGTCAGTAACTGATATGGTAATTTTAACAGCATGTTGAAATTACCTGTTGACGGTTATCTGAGGACATGATATACTACTAAATGTTGCTTGTTGATCGAGTTGCTAAAAAACTTCTTGACAGCGTTTGAGTGACTATGATAAAATATGTTTGCTAGCTGTTTGTTAGCGAGGTAGACCTTTGAAAACTGAACAAAGTTTTGACGAACTAAATGTGTAGGGTCTTCAATCACTTCAGTGATTAGAAGCAAAACATTTGCGAAGTCAATTCGCTTAATTAATTTGAATTAGAGCTATTCAAGTTCTTATATTTT
>NZ_CANCWK010000011.1:0-43799 GCF_947381495.1 Limosilactobacillus galli
GACTCCTTTTTTAGTCTACTTTGAGTCTAACCTTGTTAGGCTTTTTTTGTTAAATGTTACGAACTAGCAAATCGCGTAATAGATAAATAGTGACTTTGAGCACTACACATTAATTATAACAAAGAAAGGTGGTTTAGCGATGGGCTTAAACATTCTCCGTAAGGAAAGTCTCGACCGTTACTTAGGGGCGGACAAAAAGTTTGTTAAGACGATGACCGCTAAAGATTTAATGGCGATCGGCATTGGTGCGGTGATTGGGACCGGGATCTTCATTCTTCCCGGAACAATCGCCGCGCAATCAGCTGGTCCGGGGGTGACCCTCTCATTCTTCCTCTCCGCCGTCGTCTGTGCCCTCGCTGCGATGTGTTACGCGGAGTTCTCGTCCGCGCTGCCCGTTGCCGGGAGTGCCTATTCATACGGTAACATTGTCTTCGGTGAATTCTTCGGCTGGTTGCTCGGTTGGGCCCTGGTCCTGGAATACATGCTCGCGGTGGCGACTGTTTCCACCGGTTGGGCCGCTTACTTCAATTCATTAATCGGTTCGTTCGGTCTTCACCTGCCCAAGGCCCTGAGTGGTCCCTTCGACCCGGCCCACGGCACCTACGTCAATATTGTGGCGGTGGTGATCGTTCTGCTGATCGCACTGATGCTCGCCCACGGGATGCAGTCATCGATGCGGATCAATGACTTTGCTGTGGTCTTAAAGTTAGCAATTATTCTGATCTTCATTGGGGTGGGGCTCTTCTTCATCAAGCCAAGCAATTACCACCCATTCATGCCATACCACCTCAAGGGCGTCATCCACGGGGCCACGCTCGGTTTCTTCGCCTACTTAGGTTTTGACGTGGTCTCCAGTTCGGCCGCCGAGGTTAAGAACCCGAAGAAGAATATGCCGATTGGGATCATCGGGACCCTGGTGATCGCCACCGTCCTCTACATGGGAGTTGCGGCCGTCCTGACCGGGATGGTTAAGTACACCAAGCTGAACGTCGCCAACCCGGTGGCCTACGCGCTGGAACTGGTGAACCACGGCTGGCTGGCGGACCTGCTGTCAATTGGGGCCCTCGTGGGGATGTTCACCATGATGATCTCCATGATCTACTCCAGCTCTCGACTGGTCTACGCGATCGGGCGGGACGGGCTCCTTCCTTCCAAACTGGCCCAATTCGATGAGAAGCACCACTCACCGCAGATTGCCCTCTGGGTTGTTTCAATCATCGTGGCTGTCATGGGAGGGCTGGTCCCGCTGGATGAGTTGACCAGCCTGGTTAACATCGGGACCCTGTTCGCCTTTACCCTGGTATCGTTCGGGATCATCCCCCTGCGGCACCGGAAGGACATTGGCAACCGTGGGGGCTTCAAAGTGCCGCTCTACCCCGTCTTGCCGATTCTCTCCGGTTTGGCCTGTCTGGGGATGATGACCCAGCTGTCCAAGACCACCTACATCGGTGCGGGAATCTGGTTCACCATCGGGATCATCATCTACTTTGCCTACGGTTACCGGCACAGTAAATTGAATAAGAGTCGTGACTAAGTGAAAAGCTTCGAGGAAACTAATTGTTTCCCCGAAGCCTTTTTAATTATTCGTCGATTAGGTGCAGCGCCACGTTGGTATCGGTCACCAGAACATTGGCGTACCTGCCGGCCAATGCGGCCCGGATTGCTGGCAATTTGGCCATCCCCCCGGCAACCAGCACGGCCTGACGCTTCTCCTTCAGCTGATCAATCGGCAGGGCTACCGTACGAGCCGTCAGTGCCGGATCGACAATCTGACCGTCAGCGTCGACAAACTGGGAGACAATGTCCCCAACCGACTCCTTCTGCAGCTTAGCGATCTCTTTCTTATTCAGGTAGCCCAGTTCAAAGAGGGTGGCATCGGGGGCAGTCGTCCCCACCGTAAATAGGGCCACCTGGGCCTGCTGGGCCGCGGTTAAGATACTGTGAATAAAGCGGTCCTTGACGACCATCTTCTTGATATCCTGGTTGTCGAAAATGACGGGCAGCGGCAGAATTTCCGCCTGGGTGTGGTAGCAGGCGTTGAAGTGCTTGGTCACCTCAACGACGAAGTTATTATGGGTTGAGTTGGCCACCGTCCCTTTCAGGTAGACCACCTGGACGTTCTTACGGTCACTTGGCTGGAGGTGTCGCGCCACGGCAGCCAGAGTCCGACCCCAGCTGACCCCAATCGTATCGTTATCTTGAATAATCTGCGGCAGGTAAGCGGCCGCGGCCTGGCCTAGCAGGTCGAGGTCCTCCTGGTAATTTCCTGTGGGGCCTACATCGGCGATCACCACATCGTCCAGCTGGTACTTGCGTTGTAGCTGGGCCCTGAGGTCGTCGACATTGCTCAGCGGGTCGTTCACCTGGATGTTCACGATGTTGTTATCACGGGCGTACTGGAGGGCCCGCGAAATGGTCGGCCGCGACAGGTTCAACTGCTTAGCAATCTGGGCCTGGGTCGCCCCCTCCAGATAGTAGAGCTGGCTGATCGTCACCGCCTGTTTGATCTGATGTTTTGTATCCATCTGACACCTTGTCCTTCTAAAGCAAAAAGTGGTTGGTAAACACGTGACCAACCACTTTCTTTACTATTCCTTACCGATAACCTTCATACTGTGGCTAACCCCAAGCCGGGTCGCACCACCATCAATCATTGCCTGAGCTTCTTCTGCAGAGTGGATACCGCCAGAAGCCTTAACCGCCGTGTTCGTGCCCTTCGTTGCGGCAGCCATCAGTTCAACGGCGTGCACCGTTGCCCCTTCCGTGGAGAAACCAGTGGAAGTCTTAACAAAGGCCGCCCCGGTCTTGGCAACAATCTGGGAAGCCTTGGTGATCTCGTCATCCGTCAACAGGCAGGTTTCGATGATGACCTTAACGACCTTGCCCGCCTTGTGGCCAGCATCAACAACGGCCTGAATGTCAGCCTCCACCTTGTCGTAGTGCTTGGACTTCATCTCACCGATGTTCATCACCATGTCGAGTTCGTCAACCCCGTTGTCAATGGCGTCCTCGGCTTCGGCGACCTTGATCTTGGTCGTGTTGGCCCCGAGTGGGAAACCAATCACGCATGCCGTAACCACGTCAGTGCCTTCCAGCGCCTGGTGGACCTTGGCAACCCAGTACGGGTTAACCATTACCGTGTGGAAGTGGTTGTCGATGGCCTGCTTGATGACCGTGTCGATCTGTTCTTCAGTTGCGTCGGGTGCCAATAAGGTGTGGTCGATGTACTTGTTAAATTCCATGATTAATTCCTCCTCTTTGTTTACAAGTTAATTATACCGCTCGTTTTACATATGTTCAAATGCTTTTGAAATATTGCAAAATTAATAGCAAATTAAAAAGCGTCCTGCGTTCGGTCAGAACACTGGGCGCCTTATTTTAATCAAGTCACTTGGCAAACATCTTAAATTCGAGGAAGAGGTCATTGTACTCCCCCAGAACATGCAACGGCAGGTCACGGTAGGTCTGCAGGTGCCTCATGGTGGTCCGCGGCGGGTAGAAGGCCCGGTCCGCGGTCACCTGTTTCGGCAGCAGCTGCCTGGCCCTTCGATTAGGGGTCGCGTAGCCAACGTAACGGGCGTTTTGCGCCGCGTTGGCTGGTTCGAGCATGAAGTTGATGAACTGGTAGGCCGCTGCCTTGTTCCGCGCGGCCCTGGGAATCACCATGTTATCAAACCAAATATTGCTCCCCTCGCTCGGCACGACATAGTGAAGGTGGTGGTTGACGCTCATCATCTCGCGGGCATCCCCCGAGTAGGTCACCCCGACTGCCGCCTCGTTTTGTTCCATGTACATCTTCATCTCGTCAGCAATAATCGCCTTGACATTGGGCGTCAGTTGCTTGAGGTGGCGCTGGGCTTGCCGGAGCTGGCGGTAGTTGGTCGTGTTGACCGGGTCCCCCTGGGTGATCAGGGCCATGGCAAAGACGTCACGGGCGCTGTCGATCAGCATCACGTTGTTCTTCAAGCGGGAATTCCACAGCTGGGACCAGTGCTGGACATCGCGGCCGTTTACCATCTGGTCGTTATAGATGATCCCCAGGGTCCCCCAGAAGTACGGCACCGAGTAGCGATTGCCCGGATCAAAGGACCGGTTCAAAAACTGGGGATCGATGTAGCGTAGGTTCGGCAATTTCCGGTGGTCCAGGGGCGCAATCAGGTGTTCCTTTTTCATCCGCTGGACCGTGTACTCACTGGGAATCACCAGGTCATAGTTGGTCCCGCCCTGGCGGATCTTCGTCAGCATCGATTCGTTGCTGTCGAAGGTCTCATAGTCGACGTGATAGCCGGTCTGCCGTTCAAACTTGCTGATCAGGGCCGGATCAACGTAGTCCCCCCAGTTGTAGATGGTGACCGTCCGCCGACCGCCCTGGTTGGTCTGCCGGTTCAGGGCGTAGTCACCAAAGGCCAGCAATAGGCAGAGGGCCAGGATCCCCACCATTGCCGCAAACAGCTTTTTCATTGGGCATCCCCCTCCTTTACGGTCACGATCCGGTTGCGCCGGCCGCTATGCTTACTGATGAAGTAGTAGCCGATCACCAGCAGCAACGAAACGATGAACATCAGCGTTGACAGGGCATTGATCTCCAGGTTGATCCCCTGCCGTGCTCGGGAGTAGATCTCCACCGACAGGGTTGAGAAGCCGTTCCCGGTGACGAAGAAGGTCACAGCAAAGTCGTCCAAAGAGTAGGTCAGGGCCATGAAGTAACCGGCAAATATCCCGGGCGCAATGGCCGGCAGCACCACCCGTGAGAGGGCCTGCCAGCGCGAGGCACCCAGGTCATAGGCGGCGTCAACCAGGGTCGGTGACAATTCGTTGAGCTTGGGCAGCACCATCAACACCACGATGGGAATACAAAAGGCGATGTGACTGAGCAGGACCGACATGAAGCCCAGGCGAATCCCGAGGACGGTGAAGAAGATCAGGAAACTGGCCCCGATGATGACGTCAGGTGAAACCATCAGGACGTTGTTTAAAGATAGGAGGCTGTTGCGCCAGGTACCCCGGCTATCCTTGATCACCAGCGCCCCCATTGTGCCGATGATGGTCGCAATCAGTGACGCCAACAGGGCCACGATCAGCGTGTTGATGACAATCGTGATCATCCGGTCATCAGCGAAGAGGTCAACGTAGTGCTGGAAGGAGAAGCCGTGGTACTTCTCCATCGTCTTGCCGGCACTGAAAGAGAAAACCATCAGGTACAGGATTGGGGCATACAGAATTACGAAGACCAGGGCCAGGTACAGGCCCCCCCAGGTAAAATGGTGTTTTTTCATCTGCAGTGTCCTCCCTTCTGCCGGCCTTCACCGGTGATAAACATGACAATGAACATCGCTAGGATCAGGATCACCCCGATCGTCGAACCCATCCCCCAGTTCTGGGTGGTCAGGAAGTGTTCCTCGATCGCCGTCCCCAGGGTGATGACCCGGTTGCCCCCGATCAGGCGCGTGATCATAAAGAGGGAGAGCGACGGAATGAAGACCGCTTGAATGCCGGCCTTGACTCCCGGCAGTGACAGTGGCCAGATAACTTTGGCGAAGGTCTGCCACTGGCTCGCTCCGAGGTCCTTGCTGGCATTGATCAGCGACGGGTTGATCTCGGCCAACGAATTGAAAATTGGCAGAACCATGAAGGGGATCTCGATGTAGGCCGCCACGAACATGAAACTGGCATCGGTGAACAGGAGCTGGTGGCTGCCTAGACCGACAAAGCGCAGGAACTGGTTGACCGTCCCCGTCTGGCTGAAGAGGCCGATGAAGGCGTAGGTCTTCAGCAGAAGGTTAATCCAGGTCGGCAGGATCACTAAAAGCAGCCAGAACTGCTTGTTGGGCAGGCGGTTCAGCACGTAGGCGGTCGGGTAGCTGATCACCAGGGTTACTAGGGTGATCAAGAAGGCGTACCAGACCGAGTTGAGGGTCATCTTCAAATAGACCCGCGAAGTCAGGTAGGTCGCATAGTTCTCCAGCGTGGCCTGACCATCAATGTTGAAGAATGACTGGTAGAAGATCAGCACAAGCGGGGCGATGACGAAGAGCAGGATCCAGAGCGCGTAGGGGATGGTAAAGAGTACTTTCTGCCGCATCAGTCATCCTCCTCGTAGCTATCCAGGCGGGCATCAAAGTCCTCCTCACTCTCGTTGTAGCGCATCACGTGAATGTCCTCGGGGTCAAAGGCCAGGCCAACCTGGGCCCCTACCATAGTCTTGTGGATGGAGTTGATCCGCCATTCGTGGTTCCGCTGGTCGTGGGCCGTGATCTGGTAGTCAACGCCCCGGAAGAGCTGGGTGTCAACGGTGACGGTTAGCTTTCCCTGGTCAACCGTGGTGATGTCTAAGTCCTCGGGCCGGATTACGACCTCGACCCGTTCGTTGGGCCGCATCCCGGCATCAACACATTCGAAGTCCTGCCCATCGATGGTCACCAGGTAGTCGGCCTTCATCACACCAGGAACGATGTTGCTCTCCCCGATGAAGTCGGCGACGAAGTGGTTCAGAGGCTCATCATAGATATCAACTGGGGTCCCGCTCTGTTGGATCGTCCCGTCGTTGATGATCATGATCTGGTCACTCATCGCCAACGCCTCTTCCTGGTCATGGGTGACGAAGATGAAGGTGATCCCCAGGCGCCGTTGGAGCTGACGCAGTTCCGTCTGCATCTCCACCCGGAGTTTGTGGTCCAAAGCGGACAGGGCCTCATCCAAGAGCAAGAGCTTGGGTCGGTTGACAATCGCGCGGGCGATCGCCACCCGCTGCCGCTGCCCACCGGACATGGCGGTGATCTCCCGCTGGCCGTAGCCATCTAGCTGGACCAGGTGGAGGGCCTCCTTCACCCGCTGGTCAATCTCGCTTTTCTTGACCCCTTTGATCTGCAGGCCGAACGCCACGTTCTCAGCCACGTTCATGTGGGGGAACAGGGCGTAGTCTTGAAAAACCGTGTTAACCTGGCGGCGGTTGGCCGGAACGTCATTAATCCGCTGGCCGTCAAAGTAGATCTCCCCGCCGGTTGGCTGGTCAAAACCGGCAATCAAACGCAGGATCGTCGTTTTCCCGGAGCCGGATGGGCCCAGCAGGGTGTAGAACTTGCCGGCCTCAACCTCAAAGTCAATGTCACGCAGGACTACGTTGTCACCGAACTGCTGGGAGACGTGTCGAAACTCCATGATGTTATTTCTCATTGCTGCTCACCATCTTTCCTATCTAAAACTTTGCAAACAGATAAATTATACCCTTTCTGGCCCGGAAAAGCGCCCGCCAAAACTGATTAATTTCACCATCAGTGCGATAATAAGGATAGAAAACTTTGCGAGGTGTTTTATTATGAAAATCAATCAGTTCAGTATCGCACCAACCAGTCCCGCCCAGCGGCAGGCTGAACTCAAGCAATTGCGCCTGCTCAAGGGCAATGAGGAGAACCAGCTGAATGCCAAGGAACTGTTCGAAACGCTCCTGGCCCGCACCCACCTCTCCTGCACCACCCCACTGACCAGCAAGGAGTGGCTCCACGACCTGTTGGCCACCCCGACCGTGGCCGTTGATGACTGGCTCGCCAATGACCAGCCCCTGACAAGTGACGTCTTCTACCGGGTCGCCCTGCAACTGCTGGAGTTCGAACCGGGCGTCGACTTTAAGCTCGATGTACCCCTAGCAGCCTGGCACAAGCTGGGGCTGCCGATCGAAGAGCACGACCAGTGGACCGCCAGCGACGCTATCAATGCCTACTACCTCCTCTTAAACACCCGGGGAAAGGGCGGCCAGATCTTTATCGACCAGCTGACGGCCGAGGGTTTCCTGGCCTGGTCATACCAGCTGCCGGCCGACCAGAAGCCGCTCTTCTTCAACGGTAAGCCGCTAGCCAGCTTCGACCCTGCCCGGTTCATCCGGGAGGTGGTCTACGTTGAGACCGACATGGACACCGACTTCGATGGTCAAGCCGACCTCGTCAAAGCCGAGATCATCCGGCCCGTCGAGTCCAACCAGGGGTTGCGCGTTCCGGCCGTCTTTACCGCCAGTCCGTACAATCAGGGCACCAATGACGAGTGGGGCGACCAGGCTACCCACAAAGTTGACCACCCAATCACCCATAAGGAAGCGGGCCAAGATGCCCCTGCTGAGATGGCATTTCCGATTGAGTTCAGTCACCGGCAAGTGACCGGCCATGCCCAGCAGGCCACCCAGCACTTCAGTGACAGCCCCGCCTACACTCTCAACAACTACCTGGCCGTCCGCGGCTACGCGATCGTCTACTCTGCTGGCATCGGCACCAAGGATTCCGACGGCCTGCAGACCTGCGGATCCCCCGAACAGACTGATTCGATGAAGGCAATCGTGGAATGGCTCCACGGTGACCGCCGGGCCTTCACCGACCGGACCGGCGGCATTACCATCGCTGCCGACTGGTGCAACGGTAACGTCGCCATGACCGGCCGTTCCTACCTTGGAACCCTGGCTACCGCCGTCGCCACCACGGGAGTTCCCGGCTTGAAGGCCATCATCAGTGAGGCCGCAATTTCCAGCTGGTACGACTACTACCGTGAAAACGGTCTGGTACGGGCTGCCGGGGGCTTCCAGGGCGAAGACGCCGACACCCTGGCCGACGAAACCTTCAGCCGCACCAAACATTCCGCTGACTTTGCCCGGATCAAACCTGTCTATGACAAGTATGTTCACCAGCTGGCCAAGGCCATGGACCGGGGAACCGGGAATTACAACGCCTTCTGGGACCGCCGCAACTACCGGAAGGATATCAAGGAGGTCAAGGCGGCCGTCATGATGGTTCACGGACTGAACGACACCAACGTTAAGCCGAGCAACGTCAAGGCCCTGTATGACGCCCTCCAGGACCTGCCCGTCGAAAGCAAGCTGATTCTCCACCAGGGACAGCATATTTACATCAACGCCTTTCAGTCCCTCGATTTCTCCGAGATGGCAAACCTCTGGCTGGCCAATAAGCTCTGGGACGTCGCCAACCAGGCTGACCAAGTGCTCCCGAAGGTCCTCGTCCAAGACAATGCCCAGCCCGAAACCTGGAATGCCTACGACCACTGGACAGCAGGTCAAGCCCTGACCCTCCACCTGGACGAACACAGCTTGATCGACAGCGACGTCCACGTGGCCAAGGAAGTCATCTTCAACGACCACCACGATGACGACACTTACCAAGTCTGGTGCAAGGATCCGGCCAAGTGGCAGGCCGCCCTCTTTGCCGACCCTGGCCACTTCAGCCACCGCTTTACTTCCCAGCCCGTCAAGCAAGACCTCCTGTTGCGGGGAACGCCGCGGGTTAGTCTGAGTGTTGCCAGCTCCAGCGATCACGGCCTGCTCAGTGCAGAACTCATCGACCTCGGCCACGACCGGCGGCTCACCACCTCCCCCGTCATCATCAACCGCGGCGGGATCCGGCTGGGTTACCACTGGGCAAGTGATGACCTGCGTGAGTTCCGCTTGCAAAAGAAGGCAACCGACTACAAAGTGATTGCCCGCGGTCACATCAACCTGCAAAACCGGCACGACCCGGCCACGGTTGACCCGCTGAATCCCCATGAACTGGTCAACGTTGCCTTTGACCTTCAGCCGCTTTTCCACCGGTTGACTGCGGGGCACCGGCTCGGCCTGATTATTTATGCAACTGACTATGCATTTACCCTCCAGGGGAACGAAGACATCAACTACCAGGTTAGCCTTGAAAACGCTATTTTAACGGTCCCTGGCGTTAATTACTTGAACTAGCGTTTGAATCTGCGTTAGAATAATCTTAATATTTGCTTAGTAAATATTAAGGAGAATGAGATTTGAAACAAGGAACCAAAATTTTAACGTTGGATAATGGCTACCACCTCTGGACAAACACCCAGGGCGAAGGTGACATCCACCTGCTCGCCCTGCATGGCGGCCCTGGCGGCAACCATGAATACTGGGAAGACGCTGCAGAACAACTGGCCAAGCAAGGGCTCAACGTCCAGGTCACAATGTACGACCAATTGGGCTCCCTCTACTCTGACCAGCCGGACTACTCTGATCCTGAGATTGCCAAGAAATACCTCACCTACGACTACTTCTTGGATGAAGTCGAAGAAGTGCGGCAAAAGCTCGGTCTGGACAACTTCTACCTGATCGGTCAGAGCTGGGGCGGTCTCCTGGTTCAGGAGTACGCTGTCAAGTACGGTCAACACCTCAAGGGGGCCATCATTTCATCAATGGTCGATGAGATTGACGAATACGTTGAGCACATCAACGCCCTGCGTGATAAGACCCTCTCCCCTGAAGCGGTGGCCTTCATGAAGCAGTGTGAAGCCAATAACGACTACAGTAACCCGAAGTACCAGGAATACGTCCAGGTCATGAACGAAAACTACATTGACCGGCGCCAGCCATCGAAGCTCTACCACTTGAAGGACCTCGGCGGCGACGCAGTCTACAACGTCTTCCAGGGTGATAACGAATTCGTCATCACCGGTAAGCTGAAGGATTGGCACTTCCGCGACCAGCTGAAGAATATCAAGACGCCAACCCTGATTACCTTCGGGGAACACGAATCAATGCCCCTGGCAACTGGTAAGAAGATGGCCGAACTGATTCCAAACTCTAAGTTCGTCACCACGCCAAACGGTGGTCACCACCACATGGTCGACAACCCGGACGTCTACTACAAGCACCTCGCCGACTTCATCCGGCAGGTGGAAAACAACACCTTCAACAAGTAATTTTTGACGACTCCTTTCTACCGGAAAGGGGCCGTTTTTATTTTTAAAATGTTTGTGAATTATTTCTTAAAAATACCTTAACTTCGCTACTTCAGCATGTGAAGTATGATATGATATTCTTACGAAAAATAAGAAGGATTGATTAAAGTAAAAACGATTTGGCTTCACTGATGACGGTCCCTTGATGGGGTATCAATTTACGGGACCATGGCTCTATTACTACTAAGGATTTCAGAAAAAAGGTGACAAATGAGACAAGATTACCAATTAACAAAGGACGAGATAAAGCAACAATACGGCCTGGCAAAATTTACGACCGGGCTGAGCAAGCAGGAGGCGCAGGACCGGCTGCAGAAGAACGGTCCAAACGTCTTAGAGGTCAAGCCCACCCCGAAGTGGAAGATCTTCCTGCGCCAATTCAACAACATTGTGATTTACATTCTGCTGGTAGCGACGGCCCTGACCATCATGATCGGCCACTATACCGACGCCATCGTGATCGCCGCCGTGGTGCTCCTGAACTCGCTGATCGGCTACTTCCAGGAGACCAGCGCGGCCAACGCCCTGGCCAAGATCAAAGGGATGATGGCCCCGCGGGCAACCGTCTACCGCGATGACCAGCGGCAGGACATTGATGCCGCCGACCTGGTGGTGGGGGACGTTGTCTTCCTCGAGGCCGGTGATAACGTGCCGGCTGACCTGCGAATCGTTTCGGCCGATAACCTGCGAATCGAGGAATCGGCCCTGACTGGGGAGACCAACTCGGTGATCAAGACCGATACGGCCCTCCCCGATGACAACGTTCCGTTGGCTGATCGGGTCAACATGGCCTACGCCTCAACGATGGTTACCAGTGGGAGCGGTATTGGGGTCGTCGTGGCAACCGCTGAAAACACCGAAATTGGGAAGATCTCCCAGGAAGTGGCCCACATCAAGCAGAAGAAAACGCCGCTGACGCAGGAAATTGACCACGTCGGCAAGGTGGTTTCATACATCACCATCACGGCCTCCGTGATCGTCTTCATCGTCGGTTTCATTCTTCAGATCTACTCCCTGCCGGCTCTGGCCCTGGCTATAGTTGCCATGCTGGTGGGTTCGATTCCTGAAGGTCTGCCGGCCACGACTTCCGTAATCCTGGCGTTCGGGGTCAGCAAGATGGCCAAGAAGTATCAGACCATCATTAAGTCGATGCCCGCCGTGGAAACCCTGGGTTCCGTCGACGTCATTGCGACCGACAAGACCGGGACTCTGACGAAGAACGAGATGACTGCGATCGAGCTCTGGGTTGGCGACGACCACTACACGGTGACCGGAACCGGGTACGCTCCGGACGGCCAGATCCTGCAGAACGGTCAACCAGCTGAACTGACGGACCAGCTCAAGCTCTTCGTGGAGGCCGGCTACCAGGCCAACGATACCGTGTTGAGTCATGAGGATGACAAGTGGCACATCAACGGTGAACCGACCGATGGGGCCTTCCTAACCCTCTACCACAAGGCCTTTGGGGCTGACTTCAAGTCCCCGTACAAGGCCCTGGACCTCCTGCCGTTCGATTCCGACTACCGCTACATCGCGGAGCTGACGGCAGATTCACAAACCGACCAGCAGGTGATCTTCGTTAAGGGGTCCCCGGATAAGCTCTTTGAAATGGCCGCCAAGGAAGACCCGCACTTCGACCTTAAGAAGTGGGAGCAGCGGGTTGACCAGTGGTCGAAACAGGGGAAGCGGGTCATCGCCGTTGGTTACCAGCCAGTGCAGGGTGAACACCTGGTGGAAGTTAAACACGACCACCTCTACCAGGGAATCCACCTTCTCGGGCTGGCTGCCCTGCAGGATGCACCACGTGAAGAAGTCATCGTGGCCCTCAAGCAGATGAACCAGGCCGGGGTTTCCGTCAAAATGATCACCGGGGACGACCCGCAGACAGCCCGGGCGATTGGTAAGCAGCTCGGTTTGACGAACGGACCGATCCACGCCATCACTGGTGCGGAATGGGATGCCCTGGATGTTCAGGACCGCGGTGACGTGGCCCTGAACACCCAGGTCTTTGCCCGGACAACCCCACAGAACAAGCTGGAGATCATCGAAGCCCTGCAGGATAAGCAGCAGGTAACTGCCATGGTCGGGGACGGGGTTAACGATGCCCCCGCCCTCAAGCGCGCCGATATTGGGGTGGCCATGGGAATCAAGGGGACTGACGTGGCCAAGGACGCCGCGGACATGATCCTCGGGGATGATAACTTCGCCACGATGTCCGCTGTAATCAAGGAAGGGCGGCGGATCTACGACAACATTAAGAAGAGCATTCTCTTCCTGTTGCCAACCTCGTTCTCCGAAGGGTTAGTGGTGGCCTTCTCCATCCTGACCGGACAAGAAGTACCGCTGATGCCAGCCCAGCTGCTGTGGATCAACCTGATCGCCGCCATCACGATCCAGTTTGCCTTCGTCTTCGAAAGAGCTGAAAAGGGCATCATGGAACGGGAACCCCGGCCGGTCACCCAACGGCTGATGGACCGGCACGACCTGATCCAGATGGGGTACGTCTCCGCGCTGATTGCGATCTTCTCTTTGATCGGTTACGAGTGGTTCATCAACTCGGGTTCCAGTGTCGTTAACGCTACGACCATGATGATCAACACCATCGTTATCAGCAAGATCTTCTACTTCTTCTCCATCCGGACCGACCAGTATGCTTTGGGACAAATCAGATCGATCAGCAACAAGGCCTGGGGCGTCATTGCCCTCCTGATCGTCTTCCAGCTGATTCTGACCTACGTACCGTTCATGCAGACTGCCTTCCACGTCTCAGGGATTAGCCCGCTTGAATGGTTGGCCGTGGTCATCATCTCAGCCCTGATCATGCTGTGCACGGAATTTGACAAGCTGATCCGCTTCCAGCGGTAGCAAACTACGAAAGTCAAACCTGGTTAATTAAAAAGGTGCGGACCCAGCCTTGAGCCCGCACCTTTTTTTGCTACAATTGACTTAATAATGTTCAGTGAACGAAAGGAAGCTTCCTAATGACGAAGAAAATGCAAAACTTTATTTTTGATATCGACGGTACCCTGATCGATACCCTCGACATGTACATGCCAGCGATGATTGAAACCCTCCGCAAGCACGGTTACCACGTGGCTCCCGAGGACGAGGAAGAAACGATGCACCGCCTATTCGGGATCACCGGGGTTGACGCCTTGCGGATCTTTGGGGTTAAGGAAGAAGATATTGCTCCGATGGTCAAAGAATGGTTTGCCCTCTCCTATCAGCGGGAAGACCGGACCAAGATCCTGCCCGGCATCCCCGAAACCTTGCAGTCCCTGGCCGACCAGGGCAAGAACCTGGCGGTCGCTACGTCCAAGCTCCAGTCAGAATACGACCACTTCAAGCAGCAGTTTGCCTTCTCCAAACTCTTCAACACCGTGATCACCTCAGACGATACCAGCAAGCACAAGCCGGATCCGGAACCAATCCTGGCGGCAATTGACAAGATGGGGGCCGATCCGGAAACGTCCGTCTACGTCGGCGACACCATCAACGACCTCAAAGCCGCCAAGGCCGCGGACATCAATTTTGCTGGCGCCCTCTACGGTTCCGCCAACCCGGACGCCCTCAAGGATGCCGACTTCCCGTTGACCACCCCAGCCGACCTGTTGAAGATCTGATAGCAGCATATTTTTATTAAAAGAGGACCCGCCTGCACACTCGCAAGCGGGTCCTTTTCGTCCTCAATCATGCTACTTAACTTTTAGTCCTTGTTCTTGAACAGGGCTGCCATCTTGGCTGCCACGGCCGGATCGAGGTTGTCAGCCAGGGTACTCTCCGTGTGCTGCTGTTCCTCCTGCTGGTTCTTGACGGTCTGGTTCAGGTCATCAATCACGGCCTGTTCGCCGACCTGAACCGGATTGACCGTCAGCCGGCCACCCGCTGCATCGGCGTGACCGCCGCCATTGAAGTATTTCTCCGCAAACTTGGCCACGTCCAGCTTACCGTTGCTCCGCAGAGAAACGCTGACTGGGCTCACCACCAGCGCCGCTTCTACATCCGGATTCTTTTCCAAGAGCTCGTGGGCAATTTCAGACTTGTAATCATCCGCGTAGACCACCCCAAAATGGTGCCCAGCAATCGTCGTCTTGATCAGGTCTTTAAGGTGACTCTTCAGGTACTTGGTCCGGCGCTCATTCAGGGTATGGATCAGCAAGCGGTTCTCCTGCTGGTACTTAGGCCAGCCCGCTGCCAGCACATCCTGGACAAACGATTCGGAATCCTGGAGTGGATAGAACCAGAAGAGCTGGTCCAGGTTGTCGGCCGCGGTCCGTTCCTCCGTACCCATGTCCGGGTCGTTTTGCCAGTCCCAGGTATCGTAAGCTCGGATCAGCTCGACCAGGTAGGACAGGTCCTCTTGCCGCTGACTTGGCAGCTCATTAAAATGCGGCTGCTGCTTCAACCAGTCCCAGACGAGGCTGGTAGCACTCGGGTTGATGCTGGCATCGGTTGCCGTCACGCTGTTAGCTGCGTACTTGCTGCGCAAGGCCTCCTCGCTCTCGTGGTGGTCAAACACCAGCCAATGGTTGGCGAAGTTGGCGTTGAGCTGTTGGAAGGTGTACTCGCTGTCGGGCGTCATATCCATGATGTAGACATCCGTAAAGCGGCTGGCCTCGGGGGTCCGCATCCAGCGGGCAAACTCGTCGTCAATCCGCCCAGCCCCGCAGTTGGTCATGTCAAACTCGGTGTCGTCAAACATCACCGGCTGGACGGCCTTCAGTAACAGGGGGGCTCCGAAGCCATCCAGGTCATTATGGGAAAATAATTTTATCGTGCGTTTTGCCATTCTATTCGCCTCGTCCTTATCAAAAGTTTATCCTACGACTCATTATACAGGATTTCCCCACTATTTCACCGTCCGGATGACCGTTTGAACTGACATCCACCAGACATCTTGTTATTATTGAGATAGTCATAAATTGAAAGGAATCGACAAGTATGAAAATTTACGATTATCGGCAAGAACTAATCACCTTGCTTGAAAATACCGGTGATGATCAACGTAGCCTCCAACAAACCCTGCGTAGTCTCTCTACCGTCATCAACATTCTCAACCACTACGACGACCAAGACGCTGAGAATGAGCAGCACCACTACGAAAGAAAGCCTGTTAAGCACCGCTACCAGGCTCGGCAACGAAATGAGCAGCCAATCTCATCCACGGCCCGCCATACACTTCATTCTCTCCTGACGGGACCATCCAATCAAGCAAAGGAGACCCCTACCCCGAGAAATGCTCCTACTGTGGTCCACGTACCGGCCGAACCAGAAGCGCCTAAGGAAATCAGTGCCGAGGAACGCCTGGCAGCCGATAACATGTATCTGGTTCACCGGAAGCTGAGCGGGGCTGAGATCAACCACCGTTACTACTCGGAAGCTATCCTGCACCAGCTCCACTTCCCGGTTGAAGATGGTGATATCGTTGAACTCGATCCCCACCAGTTGGTCCGTGGCTTGCCAAGCATCCGTCGCGTCACCAGTGACCACCTAGACGACTACGAACCCGTCAAGATTAACGTAATCGAGTACGCTGAACTGCGACCCGTTCCGGGCTCCGATGTTCTCCAGATCGCCAGCACTATGAAGGGTGATTCGATCCTGGATCAGGCCCCGGCCAACACTGTCGTTGTCGACCCCTTCAAGTACCCAGGTCGTGACCTGAAGGCCGGCATGGTAATTGACTTTGCCTACTTTGATCACGGTAACGGCCTGAAGGATGCCAGTGCAGGTAGTATTCGCTGGATTCACGAAAAGCAGGACTACGACACTACCCGACAACCTGCCAAGCCAAAGACGGTCAAGAAGGTCACTAACACCAAGCACGACTATGAGAAGAAACTGGACTACGACCTCAAGCAGCGGACCGTCCTGGTAATCACCGGGGTTCGTGATAAAGTCCAGGGTCTCAAGCCGGTCATTGCCAAGCACCACGGGGTCTTCCACGGTCTCGATGCCTCAGCAGAAGAGAAGGTTTCCAGCAGTAAGATCAAGCGGGAGATCCGCGATGCCGACTTTGTCATCGTCTGCATCGACGCCATTCACCACCGGATCAGTCAGCTGGCTAACCACCATGCTAAGCGCTATGACAAGCCACTAGCTATCGCTAACGTCACCTCCAACACGGCGGTAGAACGTGCCGTGGGCCGGGCTTTAAATGGTGACCCAGCCTACGCTACCTCCAGTGAGAAGATTAGTCAAAACTAAAAATATTAAATTTTGCGTTGACTTTTCTTAAAAATTGTTTAGAATAATAAACAACAATTTAATTATTCGATCGCAATGAGAAAGAAGAGTAACCCGTCAAGAAGCTTCAGCGAGTCCCGTTTTGGTGTGAGGGGACAGTTATTTTTGCCCGGTGAAAATCACTTTCGAGTCCGGTTCTTAAATCCAGTAAGTTCCGGTGGTTACACCCATTATCGTGTCAGCGTATCGTCGCCAGGCGGCCGTACGTGGAAGGTACTGTCAGTGATGACGGTACGAACATAGGGTGGTACCACGCTAAAGCGTCCCTTAACCAAAGCAATTTTGGTTAAGGGACTTTTTTGTTGTGATCAGAGCAATTATTTCGAATTTTCTATTCTTAGGAGGAAGAGTTTCATGCAAGATCTCACATCACGAAAATTAACGTGGAAACAATATCTCGTCGTCGCCTCGCTGCTCTTTGGTCTGTTCTTCGGTGCTGGAAACCTGATTTTCCCACTCCACCTGGGACAATTAGCCGGCGCCCACTGGGGAACGGCGGCTGTCGGTTTCTTAGTCACCGGGGTTCTGCTCCCCTTGCTATCCGTCCTAGCCGTTGCCGTCACCCGGGCCGAGGGGGTTTATGATATCGGTCGGCCGCTCGGCGCTGGCTTCGCCCTGGTGTTCATGGTCCTCATTCACGCCACCATCGGGCCCCTCTTCGGAACGCCCCGGACCGCAACGGTCTCTTTCACGGTCGGGGTCGCACCTTTCCTGCCTAAGCAGTACACCACCGTTGCCCTCCTCGTCTTCTCGGCCCTGTTTTTCCTGGCAGCCTTTGCCTTTTCCTACCGGGAGAACAACATCCTGGCCAATGTCGGCAAGGTTTTGAACCCGGTCTTCTTAGCCCTGTTGTTCCTGGTCTTCGTGGTGGCCTTCGCAAACCCGCTCGGTAACCCAGCTGCCGCCCCGGTAACGACCGCCTATGCTCATGATGCCTTGTCTAACGGGTTCCTCGAAGGTTACAACACGATGGATGCCCTGGCTGGTCTAGCCTTCGGGGTCACCGTGGTTACCGCCGTTCGTTCCATGGGCCAGCGGCGGGCCAGTGACGTCTCCCGCGTCGTTGCCAAGTCGGGGGTCCTCGCTGTCAGCGCCATCGCTGTTATCTACCTGCTACTGATCGTCCTGGGGGCAATGTCCCTCGGTCAGTTCAAGGTCTCCGCTGATGGCGGGGTGGCCTTCACCCAGCTGGTTAATGCCTATGCCGGCGCCTTTGGTCAGGTTGTCCTGGCCTTCCTGTTGACGGTTACCTGCCTGACCACCGCGGTTGGCCTGGTGGCGGCCTTCGCGCAAGACTTCCACAAGCACTTTCCAAAGGTCAGCTACCACACCTGGTTAGCCCTCAGCTGCTTGGCCTCATTCCTGACTGCCAACTTTGGCCTTGACCAGATCATCGCTTGGTCAACGCCAATGCTGATGTTCCTTTACCCGCTGGCAATGGTCCTGATCCTCTTGTCCGTCACTTCACCGCTCTTCCACCGCGATGGGGTTGTCTACCTCTTCGTTGTCCTATTCACGGTTGTCCCAGCCCTTGGTGATATGGTGGTGGCCTTTCCAGCCGTCGTCAGCCAAAGCCACTTCGGCCTCACTGTTGCTGCTTGGCGATCTCACATGCCGCTCGCCGCAATGGGACTCTCATGGCTGGTTCCAGCCCTGGTCGGTGCGGTTGTCGGCCTGCTCTTCCACTGGTTCCGCCGCCAGCGGGCAACATCCCCACAAACCGATCTTGATTAGCTGCTGAATAGAAAAGGGACGATCACCGCCATGATGATCGTCCCTTTCTTTTGGGCTTATTTGTCATACTTATTGAGGTGGAACTTTTGGATCGCGTAAATCAGTTCGTTGGCGTAATTCGGATCAGTTGCGTACCCATTCTTTTGGAGCTCGTAGGCTGCCTGTTGATAATTCTTTGCCGTCTGAACCCCGCGGAAACGCCGGTGATTATCGGCCGTACCGCGCACAATCAGATAGGTGTGGGACTTGATCGAGTCGTTCCAGCTATCATAAACCTGGAAGTACTGTTTGACCTCCTTATTCTTGCCGTTGATGTTTTCAGTCGTGTACATCCGCACCCGGTTATGCTTGGAGTTGGCCTTAATGCCAAAGAGGTTGTTGTACTTGTAAGCCAGCTTGCTGCGGCCCCAGTTGGACTCAGTACCGGCCTGAGCAATAGTGATGCTGGCCGGAATGTGGTACTTCCGTTGCTCCCGCTGGGCGGCCGGAGCCACCTGCTTGATAAACTGGTTAACGGTAATCTTGGCCGAGTGGGTCTCCCGGTGGTGTGGCGCCGGCTGGCTACTAAACTCAAAAGCCCCCAGCGTAATCGTGATAGCCAGGATAATTCCGATCGCGGCCGCAATAGTTATTGATAGGCGTTTTTTCATCAGCTCGCCTCCATTCATTCAGTCTCCTCATTATAATTATTTTTCAGTAAAAAAGCGAAACTTCCGCGCCATCTTCACGAAAGTTTCGCTTTTTAATCGCTGATTATTCTTTCTTCATTAAGTCCTTCTTCAACTCATTGAAGTGTTTAGCATCCAAAACCTTAAGCTTTGGGAAGCTCTTAACCAGCCGCCGCTCATTCCAATTCAACCGGCGAAGGCGCAATTCCGCACGCCGTTTCACCAGGTCGGTGTGCCAATTAGCCAACCGTTGGGCCAGAGCAGGCTGCTCCTCGGGCAGGGCCGTAGCCAGGCGCTGCTTGAGCTTCTCCCGGTAGGCCACTGCCCGTTGCTCCCACTGCTGAGTAGTGGTGTGGAAGTGGCGGACACTGAAAATCGTCAGGACAGTATCAGTTCCCATCACTAGAACAACCAGGAGGGTCAGCATTCCGTGCGTATGAGCCTCTTCCCAGTTGATTACCCGCTGGATAAAGGGTTGGATAAACCGTACCAGGAGAACCACCCCGATCCCCCAGAAGAACGAGATCTGCGGGGCGACCCGGCCCTGCAGGTTACCCCAGAGGTGGGAATAGTCCCAAAGTTTCATGTGAAACACCTTTTCCAAGAAGAGGCTCGCTACATATTCAAAGACCGTAGCGACGATGATTCCGACCAAGAAAAGGAGGATTAGACTATGCTGAACCCGGTAGGTTGCGATCAAAATTGTGGTCACCGCAAAACCATACACCGGGCAGTAGGGTCCAAACAAGAAACCCCGGTAGGCAAAGTGGTGATCCTTGATGGAGCAGTAAAATGTTTCCCATAACCAGCCCACCACCGAGTAGGTGAAGAACAGGACAATAATTTCAGAGATAGTAAAGGGCATGATTCCCTCCCGTTATGACTTCAGACTCAACTTCTCGACATTTAAGATCTTATCCAGCCAACCGGTGTAGAAGCTCTCCTCGTGGCTGACCAGAATCAGGTTCCCCGGGAACTCTTGGAGGGCCTTCTTCAGCCCGTCCTTGGTTTCATCATCCAGGTGGTTGGTCGGTTCATCCATGATCAGAAAGTTGCATGGCGTCAGCTCCAGGATCGCCAGCTTAACCTTGGTCTGCTCACCCCCGGAAAGCAGGTGGAGCGGCTTCATCGTATTGGCAGCGTTGATCCCCGCCTGCGCCAGCTTCGTCCGGATCGTCCGCGGCTGCATAGTTGGGAACATGTTCTGAATGGTCTGCAGTGGGGTCAGTGATGGGTCATCCCAGACCAGGTCCTGATCGAAGTAGTTAATCTTAGCTGATGGTGAGAAGGTCGCTGTCCCGGATAAGGCCGGGATCTTCTTCAGGATCGATTTAATCAGGGTAGACTTCCCCACCCCGTTGAACCCGGTGAAGAGGAGCTTTTCGCCCATCGTCATCGAGAAGGTCACCGGTGCCAGCAGCGGCCGCCCGTAACCGACGGACAGGTTCTCTACCCGCAGCGCGTTGGCCGAACCGGTATTTTCGTATGGAAAGTGGAAGATGGCCTTCAGGTTATCCGCCGGCGGATCGATCTTCTTCATCCGGGCCAGCATCTTCTCCCGGGACTTGGCCATGGTGGACTTGGAACCCGCCTTGTTCTTCCGAATAAAGCGTTCCGCCTTCTCAATCACGACCTGCTGCTTCTCGTATTGACGCTCCTGGGCTTCCTTGCGTTCTTCCTTCTGACGCATGGCCTGCTGGAAGCTTCCCCGGTACTTGGTGATCTTGCCAAATGAAACATCACAGATGGTGTTCGTAACCTTCTCCAGGAAGTCGTAATCATGGGAGATGATCATGGCGGCGCCGTCAAAGTCGTTGAGGTAGTCGGTCAGCCACTCAATGTGGGCAGTATCAAGGTAGTTGGTCGGTTCGTCGAGCAGGATAACATCCGGATTCTCCAGAAGCATCTTGGCCAGGATGATCTTTGACCGCTGGCCCCCACTCATCTCGGAGACAACGTGATCCTTGCCGATATCAGTCAGGCCCAGCCCATTCATCACCCGTTCGATCCGCGTTTCGATCTCGTAAAAGTTGTTGGCGTCGAGTTTCTCCTGGATCCGGCCCGCCTTAGTCAGGAGGCTGTCATCCATCTTATCGGCATACTCAGCGTAATACTTGTTCATCTGGTCATTTAATTGGTAGAGCTCCTGAAAGGCCGTGTGCAGGAACTCAATCAGGGTCATTCCCGCCGGAATATCAACGTACTGGTCGAGGTAGCCGATCTTGACACCTTTCTGCCACTTGATGCTGCCGTCGACCGGCAGGACCTTGCCGATCAGGATCTTGATCAGGGTACTCTTACCGGCCCCGTTTTGGCCGACGATTCCCATGTGTTCGTGTTTTTCCAATTGAAAGCTGGCGTCTTCATAGAGCTTCTTGTCGGCGTAGCTCATCGTCAGGCCTTCAACATCTAACACTGCCATTATTTTCACCTCATCTTATGAATAAACTGTGTTCAATGGTATCACAAAGCGCACCATTCCAGCAATCCAAACCCTTTGTTACAATCTGCTGACAATTTTCATCGTCATTCTTTCAGAGTCTCTTCATATTAATTTCACATTCTCCCCATATAGTTAAGATTGTACTAAAGTTGTCCAAAGGATTTTAGGAGTGAATTATTATCAAAAAAGCAATTATCTCGAAGACATTAATCGCAACCCTGGGGGCTGCTGGTGCCCTGGCCATGGCTACCGGTGCTAGTGCCGATACCCAGGTTCAAGTCCAAGCTGGGGATACCGTTTGGGGATTCGCCCAACAGTACAATTCCACTGTTGACGCTATTGCCCAACGCAACCAACTGGCCAACCCCAACCTCATTCAGGTCGGCCAACAGCTGATCATTCCAGACTCCGCTACCAGCGCGGTCAGTCAGGCAACCAGCGATACTGCCGCCATTGCCAACAATGCTCCGGCCGCTAGTGCTGCCAACACTGTCAATACTTCAATGACACTGAACAGCACGACCAGTGACGCTACCAACACAACTAATTCTGCTAGTAACACCACCGTCTCTCCACTGAGTGCCACTAACACGGTAACCCTGACGAACGGCAGTGCTGCACCACTGAGCTCAGCTGCTATAAACAGCAACAGCGCATCCTTGGCTACCGGTCTGGACCAGGTTACTACCCTCAGCAATGCCACGACTAACGCTGCCGTGGCGGCCACTACCAATAATGCAAGCAGCGCCGCCACGAGCCAAACCAGCTACGAGGCCAACTCCGCCGCTGCCCTTCAATCCATGAGTAATTACGCCATTTCATACGGAACAGTGGAAGAAACGGCTGCCAACCACAACACGACCAGTCAAGCATCCGCACAGCCAGCCCAGGCCGCTGACAATGCCACTCAATCCAGTGACACTGCTAGCGCTAACACCTCCAGTGCCGTGGCTACTGCACGGTCAATGATCGGGGTTCCTTACGTCTGGGGCGGTAACACGCCAAGCGGCTTTGACTGCTCTGGCCTGGTTCAATACTCCTACAACTTGGGGCCAAACTACCGGACCACCTACCAACAAACTAACCTGGGTCAACACAAGTACGATGTTGAAAACGCCCAGAGCGGGGACCTCTACTTCTGGGGAACGGAAAGCGCACCATACCACGTGGCAATTGCTGAAGGTAACGGTAATTACATCCAAGCGCCAACCCCTGGTCAGAACGTTCAGGAAGGTAATATTCAATACTACCGGCCAAACTTCTACATCAGCATGAACCAGTAAAAATTAGAAACTTTTAATAAAATCATTGACAGCCTCCCCGTCCTTAGTTATACTAAGTGCAACAAATGACAAGGGAGCAAGTACAATGAACCAATTTCAACTTCACAACGTTAACACTCGTTGGCAAAGCCGGTAATTCGGGTTGTTTCGGCATCGATGCAACCTGAGAGCAGATTGCATCTGTGCCGGCTGAAGTTGAAATGGCATTCAGTCCGCATGGATCCACATGCGGACTTTTTATTTGGCTAACCAAAGCGAGAGTCCTAATGTGGGCCCTCGCTTTTTTGTTTGGAAAGGTGTGAAACTTTAAGATGAAGAGAATATATACCCTCATTGCAATTATTTTTGTTTTCCTCGGGGTCGCCTTCTTCACTGAGAATAACCAACTCAGCCGTCAAAGGATCCCCAAAGTGGGTGTTCTGACATTGATGCACCACCCTGCCCTCGATCAGATCTACAAGGGCTACGTCGATGAGCTAGCCCGCGAAGGCTACCATAACGGGAAGAACATCAAGATCGAATACCAAAACGCTAACGGTGACCAGAGTAACCTCAAGACGATGGCCGCCAAGCTGGTGGACGACCATTCCAGCGTAATCTTCGGGATCACGACCCCGGCTGCCCAGGCAGTTGCCAACTCGACCAGCCGGACGCCGATCGTCCTCGGGGCAGTGACGGATCCGAAGGGGGCTGGCCTCGTCAAGAACAACCAGCATCCCGGAGGCAACATCACCGGGGTCTCCGATCAGGCGCCGATCAATGAACAGCTCCGCCTGATCAAGGAGTTCATGCCCCGGCTGAAGACGCTTGGGGTGATCTACACCTCCAGCGATTCCTCAGCGGTTGCCGGCTACCACCAGATCGCTCGGGAATGCAAGAAGATGGGAATCAGTCTCAAGGCCTACTCCATCGCCAATAGTAACGACCTCAACCAGGTTTCCGAGCAGATGCTCAGCCAAGTCGATGCGGTGATTGTTCCAACCGACAACACGATTGCCGGCGCTATGCAGACGCTGGTCAAAAATGCCAACGCCGCCAACAAGCCGATCTTTCCGGCAGCCGGAACCATGGTCAAGCAGGGTGGTGTCGCCACCTACAGCGTTAACCAGTATGATCTCGGGGTCCGCGGCGCCAAAATGACCGTTGCCATCCTGAAAGGGAAGAAACCCGGCAACATGCCGATCGAGTTCGTCCGGCACGGCCAGCCAATCCTCAACCTCAAGCAGGCCCGTAAGCTCGGGCTCAACGTCCCGCAACACTTTGAACATGAAGCTAGAACCAAAGGAGTGATCTACAAATGAATCTCGTCGTTTCCGCAATCGGTCAGGGGCTCTTATGGGCACTCCTCGGTTTGGGCCTCTACCTGACCTTCCGTATTCTCGATTTCTGTGATATGACCGTCGAAGGAACCTTCCCGCTCGGCGCTGCCACCGCGGTGACCGCCATCACCAACGGGGTCAGTCCGCTACTCGCCACCCTTCTCGCCGTGGTGGCCGGGATGATCGCCGGTCTGGTCACCGGCCTGCTTTACACCAAGGGCAAGATCCCGAGTCTGTTGGCCGGAATCCTAACCATGACCGCCATCTACTCCGTTAACCTGCGGATCATGGGCAAGTCCAACATCTCGCTCTTAGGCCAGCCAACCCTCTTCAACGGCGCCCTCCGCGACCTTCCCCAGTACTTCGACAGCGTGACCCTCGGCTTCATCGTCGTCGTGATTATCACCGTCCTGATGGTCCTCTTCCTGGCTACCGACTACGGCCAGGCCTTCATCGCTACCGGTGACAACCCGACAATGGCCAAGTCGTTGGGGATCCACACCGATAAGATGGTAATTGTCGGCTTGATGATCTCCAATGGAATGGTCGGCCTCTGTGGCGCCTTGATCGCTCAAAACAACGGTTATGCCGACATCAACATGGGGATCGGAACCATCGTGATTGCCCTGGCATCGATCATTATCGGTGAAGTCGCCTTTGGAGAACTGACCCTAAACCAGCGGCTAGTCGCTGTGACCCTCGGCAGTATCATCTACCGGATCATCCTGCTGGCCGTTCTCCAGCTCGGCTTCTCCGCAAACGACCTCAACCTGATTTCATCCATTGTTCTCGCCATCTGCATGATGATTCCGCAATTTGAACAGCGGCTCAACATCAAGAAACCAATTCTGAAGGGAGTCCGGCCACATGAGTAAACCAATTTTGGAACTGAAGAACGTGCAGACCCTGGTAAACAAGGGGACTGCCAACGAGACAATGATTCTGAAAGGGATCAACCTGCAGATCAATGCCGGTGATTTCATCACGATCGTCGGGACGAATGGGGCCGGGAAGTCCACCCTCTTCAACGTCATCGGCGGGAACCTGCGCGCCGACAACGGTCAGATCCTCCACAACGGTCGTGACATCACCCGGACCAGCGAGGAAGACCGGACCTCCTTCCTCGCACGGGTCTTTCAGGATCCCAAGCTGGGGACGGCTCCCCGGATGACGGTAGCCGAGAACATGCTTCTGGCCACAAAGCGTGGTGAACACCGCCACTTAGTTCTCCGCAAGCTTAAGCAAAACATGGACCGCTTTACCAAGCTGGCGGCTACCATGAACAACGGTCTGGAAAACCGGATGACCACGGCGACCGGCGCCCTCTCCGGTGGACAGCGGCAGGCGTTGAGCTTCTTGATGGCGACTCTGAAGCGACCAGACATCCTCCTCTTGGATGAACACACCGCCGCGCTTGACCCCCACACCAGCCTGAACCTCCTGCACGCTACAAATGAGCGGATCACCAAGGACCACCTGACGGCCCTGATGATCACCCACCACCTTGAGGACGCCCTCACCTATGGCAACCGACTGATTGTCTTAAAGGATGGGCAGATCAAGGCAGACTTTGCGGGTGAAAAGAAGCAGGCGCTGACTGTCGATAAGCTGTACCAGTACTTTGAAGATTAACAATCTGAAGAAACTCCCTGGATGAAAATCACCCCGGGAGTTTCTTCTATGTAACGCAATATTACAGCCCGCAAAATCAAAAAAGATAATTTGGAGGATAAAATTGGCCAAATGATGGTCAAACGACTGCGGATATCCTCATTTTACTGTCATCTGGACACAAACAAGGCCGAAACACGATCAAACGCTTGCTTCTTATCATAAATTAAAAAGGACACCCTTTCAGGTGCCCGCTTCTGTATTCGCTTTGTCCTCAACAGGATCATTTCAATTAAGCAGCCTGCCACTTGTCAAGGCGGCGAAGGTTGGTCCGAAAGCCTTCGGCTGCCCGGTGAATCCACCGGCCGAAGAAATACTTCCCCAGGCTCAGCGGCCGGGTCTTCTCCTCGCCGTACTCATTGAGGTAGCGGTTGCCATACCGGTCCAGATAGCCGAAACGATGATCGTCGATTTCAAAGACATCGGCCGTCTCGCCCTTCTTCTCCTGATCAATCGTTACGTGGTTGTTCTTCATGATTGTCATTAAATCCTTGCTTGTCATTACTTCACCGCTCCCTTCTTTTTTCCATTGTAGATCGTATTTTGTTAAACGTTAATAATGCAGGCACCGCCGGGACTCCCTACGCAAAAAGCCTTCAGCAACTTAGGACCTTGCTGAAGGCTTTTGTGTTTGTCATGTACCATGCACTCGACAATGTATCTCTATGTATATTAGAGCATGATTTAGATATTTGCCTAATTTATTCGGCGATTTTACGCTCAAAGTAGTGGGCTAGCTTGGCTTCCGGGTACACCCCGGTTACCTTTTCCTTAGCCTGCCCGTCACGGAACAGGACCAGACTCGGCACACTCATGACGTGGTAACGCTGGGCAATATCCTGGTTACCATCAACGTTGAACCGGACAAACTTGATCCGGTCACCATAAGTTCGCTCGAGCTTCTCCATGATCGGGTCCATCATCTTGCAGGGACCACACCATGGTGCCCAAAAGTCGACGACCGTCAACGGACCAGTCACCTGCTGGTCAAAACCCGTCGCCGTTGCTTCAATTGCCATTATCGTTTATTCCTCCTTTAGTCCTGCGCCGGACAAAGTGAATAATGATTGTCAACGCGAAGACTGCTAGCATGAATATTCCGAAGATATTGGATGGGATCTCGATGTCGATTGCTGGAATCGTCAAGAACAGCTTAATCGCGATGATGAAAATCAGCACGTAAGCCATCGGTTCCAGTTCCGGAATCTTCCGCATCAAGCGCATAATAATCTCCGCGACCCCCCGCATACAGGCGATCCCGATCAGACCCCCGATCAGGACAATCACCGGGTTAGGCGAAATTGCCAGCGAGGCCAGCACGGAGTCGACAGAGAAAATGATATCCATGAATTCAATTTGGGCGACAACCGACCAGAAACGTTTTCGCCCCGTCAGACCGGCTGCCTGGTTACGAACCTTACGCTTTGATCGTTTGCCAAAGAACTTGTTATGGAAGAAACGGTAAACTAAGTAAATCAGGTAGGCTGACCCGATAACCTTAATCTCCCAGAAGTTGATCAGGTAGGTTCCAATCCCAATAATCAGGAAACGGAAGAGGTAGGAACCCCAGATTCCGTAGAACAACGATTCTTCCTGTTCCTTCAGCGTCGGTAGTACTCGTGTTTGGGCAGCTAAAACGACCGCATTGTCGACCGACAGTAGGCACTCGATCATTACCAGCGAGAAAATGATCAGCCAGTCCTGGCCGGATGTGATAACAGCCGCCCAGTTATGTGGATCAAAGAATGGTCCATATAACTTTTCTAAAAGTGACAATTAGTGTCCCCCTTTGAATAAATTTTATCTACCTATCTCAATTTGTATTTTAACAGATATTCTTCAAAATATGTTGGTAAAGGAGCCACTATTTTACGCTTTTGAAAAGTAAAGGGCAACACCAGCTGCTGACATGTCCCATGGAGAAGCATTTGCTCATCAGAGTCGCGATTGTAGATCGGGTCACCAACAATCGGGTGTCCGCTGTGGGCAAGGTGGACCCGGAGCTGGTGGGTCCGGCCCGTCGCCAGCCGCAGGTGAACCAGGGAACGCTGGTCACCTGCGGCCAGGTTGCGATAATAAGTCCGCGCCGACTGAGCGTGGAGGCCGTTCACCGCCCGCCAGCGGGGATCTTGGGGGTCACGACCGATCGGCCAATCCCAGCAGCCATCCCCTTCCAAGCGGCCCTCAACCACCGCCGCATATTCCCGATGGATCTGTCCATCGGCAATCAGACGGTTCAAGACCGGCACGACGATTGGGTTCTTGGCCACAATCATGGCCCCGCTGGTCTGCAGATCAAGCCGATGCACCATGTAGGCTCCGTCATTGCTCCCCGTCAGATAACCAGCCACGTCGTTCATCACCGTTCCGGTTTCTCCGGCAATGTTGGGATGGCTCTTTTGTCCCCGCGGCTTATTGACCACCAGCAGGTCCCGGTTTTCAAACAGGACAGCCAGGTGTGGGGCAGCAGTGGGCCGGTATTGATTAGCCGCCGGGGTGCGCACCTCATCTCCGTTGAAGAGCATGTCAACCCGGTCACTGGCATGAACCGGCACGTTCATCGTTTGGTACTGACCGTTGACCAGGACGTGCCGGCGCCGGCGCAGGTAGTGGATCAGCCGGTCAGGCAGTAACCACTGCCGATGGAGCAGGTCGCGCAGTGAACAGGCCTTTTGGTCAGCTGACAGGGTCTCGGTGAGGTGCCAGCGAATTGCAGCGGTCATCTACTTCACCTCCCGAACGGTCAGCCGGTCGGGCACGTGGTAGACCTTGGGCTTGGTCCACTCCAGCATATCATCCGTCAGCTGGAGCTTGGTAATGTCACCCCGGTGGTAGGACTGGAAGTAGTAGCTCCGGCTCTCCGCCACCGTCACGGCCCGGTAAACGGAGTAGGTCTTCTGGTGGCGCCGGTTCTGCGGAACGGTCACACTATCCAGGAGGTGCCACTCGCTGACCAGCCCGGCAACCTCATCAGCCGGCACATCTGATCGTTCCTTCAGGTAGGCCGCCCGTACAAACCGGGCACTCGGGGAATAATAGCCGGGCGGGTTCGTCTTGCCCGAAAGCCGGCCGGTCGTTACCCGCGGGGTATTGAGCGGTACCCGGCCGTCCTTGAATTCCGGAGTAAATTCCACGTAACGTTCCATCTGGGCCAGCTGCCGTCCAAAGTCGGGACTGTTAGTCACAACCCCCAAGGGATTATCGATCACCTCTAATGGCGTTTGGCGCGGCTCAATCACCACCACCCGGCCAGTCCGGTCAGCCAGGGCAAAGTGGAGCTCCGGATTGCCGTACTTGGTATCGCTGTTCTTCTCACTCATCAGTTCCACCTCGTCCAGGTGGTCAATCAGGTCCTGGACCGAGCGAAAATTGCCCAGTACCCAGAAGATGAATTCGTAAGCGGCCAGTTGAACCTTATCAGCCCGGCGCTCGTCCTGGTAGTGGGCCCCATTGTCAAAGGTCAGTTTCTGCGCCATCAGGCCATGTTCATTAACCCCATCCGAAACGTCAATTCGACTGGCAGACAGGCTCCCCCCGCCAATCATCGCATACCGGTTTTCATACACCCGGTGGTCAAAGGCCGTCATCCACCGGAAGCGCCGCGGCACAAAGAGGGGCGAGACGGCCAGCACCGGCCAGTCCATGGTCCGGGCCAACAGGTGGGTGTGATCGTGAGTAACCTGATAGATACTGGTACACATTACAACTCATTCCTCCCATCAGATATTTTCTCTATTCTAATTTATTTCCCGGGAAATACGCCAGCATTTTACCTTCCACTGCTGAGTTGCCTTTACTTTTCCGGGCAAAAAGAGTTGAATAGTAGTATAAGATTGTGAAATAAGAAGGTGAGTTGCGTTGTTGAGTACCGAAGAAATTAACGACCGTAGCAAGTGGATCAGTGTTTTCGAACCCCTCCCCCGTGAGCGTGAAGACCTGATCAAAAAGTATGAGGTTACTAAGGAATTGCTCGACTACGCAATTGACCCTTACGAAAAGGCCCGGGTCGAAGTTGACCAGGATGCTGGGGTCACCCTGCTGATCTTCGACGTCTATGTACCGACCCACGCCGTCACCGCGCCACAGACCGCCCCGATTGGGATCATGCTGACGACGAACAACATCATCACCTTTACCAATGCCAAGACCAATTTCGTCAACGGGATCATCGCCAACCAGTTGCGGATCCTGAAGCGGCGGGCCCCGATCACCGATAAACTTAACCTGGTTTTCCCGATCCTCTACCGCTTGTCCACCAACTACTTCGGGCCACTGCGGCGGGTCGACCAGCAGCGCCAGCAGATCCAGCGGAACCTGCAGCGGCGAACCGGGCGTAAGGCGATCAGCGAGTTCATGGAGATTGAAACCGGCCTGGTCTACATTCTGACCTCGCTCAAGGGCAACGTCTCCCTACTGGAAGAATTCAAACGCCGCTATGCCGACAAGATGTCGACCCGGCAAAACAACGACCTCGATGACGTCATCGTCGAAGCACAGCAGGGGTTGGAGATGGCCCAGATGACCTCGGACGTCTCCGAACGGGTCTCCAACGCCTACAGCAAGGTGATCGACAGCGACCTGAACCAGACGATGAAGTACCTGACCATCTACTCCATCGTGCTTTCGGTCCCGACCATCGTTTCCGGATTCTACGGTGAAAACGTTAAACTCCCCCTCGCCAACGGCCCATATTCGTGGGTGTTCACCATTATCGTCACCCTCGTTCTGATGGTCCTATCAGCCCTCTTCATGATCAGCCGGCACTGGTGGAAATAAGCAAAAGCCCCGCACGTTCAGCAAAACGAACGTACGGGGCTTTTAGTATCCTGTCATTAAGTTTAGAAATGGCCGCTGACGTCGTGATCTGAGAACGAGTGCGGGTCGGGCATAAACGAAATATCAACGTCAATGATTCCAAACTGTTTGCGAAGCATCCGCTCAATCTTCTCCGACAGCTGGTAGCTTTCCAGGACCGTCATCTTGCCGTTAACAATCAGGGTAGCATCCAGTGAGACGACGTTCCCGTTGTAGTGGGCCTTGAGTTCGACGATTTCCCTAACCTTCTTCACCTTCAAGATCGCATCGTGGTACTGTTGCTCCGCCTTGGGGTCGAAGTAGTCCGCCAGGTTCAGACTGGTCTCGAAGAAGATCTTCAGGCCAGAGTAGAGGATAAAGAAACCAACGACAATACTGGTAACCCCATCTAGCCAGGTCAGGTGGAAGAGCAGGGCGCCGGCAATGGCGACCATGGTTCCAATACTGGTAAAGGCATCGCTCAGACTATCCTGGGCCGAGGCAAGCAGGGCGGCATTAGACAGCTGGTGCCCCGTCCGCCGGTTCATGTACCAGACAACCAGCATGATTACGGAGGCAATTCCGGCCCCGATGATGGCAACTGGCTCTGGAACAACCCGTTTGGCCGGATTGAGTAGGCCCTTAATCCCGTCACCGATAACACTCAGGGCGATTGAAATCATCACCACCGCCGTGACCAGCGAGAAGACAGTCTCGTAGCGCCAGCGGACGAACTGAATCCGCTGGTCACCGCCGAGTACTTTCTGGTACTTGCTGTCGGGGAGTTTGACTCCGGCGATATCATCATCATGAATGTCCTGGGCAATGTGCAGCCCCATCATTAATAGAACGGTCGAGATGATCCCTGACAGGTTGTTGAAGGCATCCGCCCGCAGGGTTTGCGACTGACTGATAGCCGCCAACCAGTACTCGAGGACTGAAATTGCGCAGTAGGCCACCACGTTGTAGATCAAGTGGCGCTGGGCAGTCCGGATCTTGGTTAATTCGTTGGCTTGACTCTGCTCCCACTGTTTCATTTCCCGCGTAACGTGTTTCTTTAGCTTACTCAAATTAACTACTCCCCAATGAAAAGTCTGCCCTCAATTCTAACACTAAAGAAGCCCGGTCGTGCGGGATCTCCTAAAACAATTGGAGATTTCGCACAACCGGGCTCATTTTAATTAGATTAGCAGGCAATTAAAGATTGTCGCCCCGTTCGAACTGGAACTTGGAGTTCAAGAGGGCCTGGTGAATCAGGCTGCTCATCAGTTGGTGGGTTGCTGTGGTGACATGGGCGGCTGATTCCTTATTGGCAGCGGTCAAGTAATCCGTCAGCCCGGCCCCTTGCTTACCGGCGGCCCCGGCGGTGATGGCATCGACCCGGCCGACACCATAGCTCTGGCAACCATCACGGAAGTCGTTCACCTCGTTGATGAATTCGTGGTAGCGGGGTTCCACGATCACCTCCAGCAGCTTGTGCAGCCAGTAGGCACTCTTGGCTGGATCGGCATCGTCGGTTGCCACCTGGTAGTTAGCCGGCGTGTCATTGATGTTAGTAAAGAACGGCACGTATGGGCTGTAGCAGTAGAAGCCAAAGTTGATCCACTGAATGGCGGCGTATTCTGCCGGAACGTCATTCCGAATCTGCAAGATGCAGGAGCTCTGGTTCCGGTCAAGGGCAATCGAACGGAACTTCCGCTGTTCTTCCGGTGTTCCGGAGGCGTAAGTCCCCATTGGATCGTACGGAGTGCCGTTGTAGTGTGATGACAGGAACTGTTCGACGTCCTCGACTGCGATCTTCTTCTCAGCATGTTGGATGAACGGGATGTTCTGGCTGGTGGGATCCTGTTTTAAGGATGGGGTGAAAAGCTTTTGACCATACCAGGAACGCGGTGTGTTGTAGTAGGCGTCCGCCTCGTCCTGGGTACCAAAGATGTTCCGGAAGTTAAAGCTGCCCGGGTTCGGGTTGAGGTGGAACTTCTCGACAAATTCCCGAATACCGCTGGCATACATGTAATTGTCGGGATCATCGAAGTCGATCTCCTCAATACACATGATATTTGGCGCAATGGCGTAAGCATCATCGGGAATCCGTTGCGCAACCCACTGGTGACCACCAGCGGTTTCCAGGTACCAAACCTCGTCGTGGTCACTGAAGGCAATCCCATTGGTCTCACCAGTGCCGTACTTTTCAATCAGGTGCCCCAGGCGTTGGACCCCTTCCCGAGCACTCTTGATGAACGGCAGAACCAGGTATAGCATCGAGTCCTCATTGACCCCGTCCTTAACCAGCGGATCGTGGCCGAGAACCCGGGCGTTGGTCATCTCGGTCTCGGTGGAACTCATGGCCACGTTATGTTCGTTGATTCCCTGTTCGTCCCAACGGCCCTCATCGGGAACCCCATTAGGCGTCGCTGTGAACCGGCAGCCCTGGCCTTCCATGTCAACGGTCAGGCCGTTGTACTTGGAAACATAATGCTCACCGGTATAGTCCTTGGCGGGGAATACCTTGAAGGTCTTGGGATTAACCCCATCTTCGGCATCTTCGTCCCGCGCAATGATCGTGGACCCATCAATTGTTGCGTTCTTGCCAACCAGCATTGCCGTACAGCTGCTCGTCTTTTTCTTCATAATGCTTTTCGCATCCTCTCTTCTTACTTGGCAAATCAACTAATCACTTTCTAATATAATACCACCTTATCTAATTTACTCCTAATTTAGTTAAATTCTAGTGAACAATCCCAAATTATCCGAGTAGCAGCCTAGGCAAAAGCCGAACGAGCGTCTTGCATCATTACCGATTCCATGTTAGGATAACAACACTTCCAATGAAATCAATAGCCTATATAATGCCGTAATATGGACGGTAGTTCCTACCCAAAGCCGTAAACTTTGGACTATAAGCGAATTGAACGTCAGCTCTTTTTGCTTTACTTGGCAAAAAGAGCTTTTTTATTTGGCTGTTGATCGAATTGACCATCAATATTAGGAGGAATAATTTGTGAAACAACCAATGACTGTCACGACCCACGTCCACCACTTGAACTTCGCGGACCAATGGAAAAACTTCGTCCTGGGTTTCCAACACCTGCTGGCAATGTACTCCGGGGACGTGCTCGTGCCGCTCTTAATCGGTCAATACCTGCACTTCTCCACTCTGCAGATGACCTACCTGGTTTCAATTGATATCTTCATGTGCGGGGTGGCAACGCTCCTGCAGCTGCGGCGGACTGCCATCACCGGGATCGGCCTCCCCGTCGTCCTGGGCTGTGCTGTCCAAGCCGTCACCCCGCTGGAGTCTATCGGGGGTAAACTCGGCATCACCTACATGTATGGAGCCATCATTGCCGCGGGGATCTTCGTCTTTCTGATTGCCGGCTTCTTTGCTAAGCTCAAGCGCTTCTTCCCACCGGTAGTAACTGGCTCTTTGATCACCATCATCGGTTTCACCCTGGTGCCAGTCGGTTTCCAAGACCTCGGTGGGGGGTCCGCCACGGCACATACCTTTGGTAACCCGTCCAACCTGCTGATCGGTTTTCTGACCATCGTCATTATCCTGGTCTTTAACGCCTTTGGCCGCGGCTTCATCAAGTCCATCGCCATCCTCTTGGGAATCCTGATCGCCTCCTTCATCGCTAGTGCCATGGGCTTTGTCTCCTTAAAGCCCGTCAGCGAGGCGGCCTGGTTCCACGCCCCGCAGCTGTTCTTCTTCGGGGTACCCAAGTTTAACGTCAGCGCCATGGTCACCATGATGCTGGTTTCCCTGACCACGATGATCGAGTCCACTGGGGTCTTCTTCGCCCTCAGCGATATCACCGGCCGCAAGCTCACCAGCAAGGACCTCGAACGCGGTTACCGGGCAGAAGGGATTGCCGCCATCCTGGGCGGCCTGTTCAACACCTTCCCATACTCCACCTTCTCCGAAAACGTCGGCGTCCTGAAGATGTCCGGGGTCAAGACCCGGCGGCCCGTTTACTACGCGGCCTTCCTGCTGCTCCTACTCGGTCTGCTGCCAAAGGTCGGCGCCCTTGCCACGATCATCCCCACGCCGGTCTTGGGCGGTGCCATGATCGTCATGTTCGGCATGGTGGGGGTCCAAGGTGTCCAAATCCTCCACAAGGTTGATTTCTCCAACAACGCCAACCTGCTGACGGCCTCGGTTTCAATTGGCCTCGGCCTGGGCGTTACCATGTACCCGCATATCTTCCAGTACCTGCCAACTGAAATTCAGATTATCCTGGGTAACGGAATTGTTGTCACCAGTGTCTCTGCCGTTCTGTTGAACCTGCTCTTCAACCACCGCTGGGCACGGGAAAGCAACTAGCATTCTCATTTTCCTTTAATTTATGTGTTGACATTCTCATTTCAGCACGATATTATAATTGCAACAATTATCGTTTCAGTAGACATCCTGTTGGGCGTAAGAGAGCCGGTGGTGAGGTGCGAACCGGTCAGGCAGGAATGTTTGAATTATCGCGAGGATATTAATTGTCCGGCCATATTCAGTGCCGTTACCACCTGATACGAGTGCACACAATGTGTATACTGGGTGGTACCGCGGTTTATAAATCGTCCCGTTGATTGATTCAACGGGGCGTTTTTTATTTGAGAAAGGAGTTTACCATGCAAGATTTCGGTGGAATTGTTCGATATCTTAAGAGGGCGTAGTTTTATTCACTAAGTACCATTTAAGAAGGAGAAATAATTATGAAAAAAATTGGTTTCGGTGAGTCCATCACCATCTTAATCATCATGCTGATCATCCTGGGGACATCAGTTATTCACTTCGGGCTCTCCCCACAGATCCCCGTCCTGTTTACCATCGCCCTGCTGGTCTTCTGGGCAAAGTTCCGCGGCGCTTCCTGGGACGACATCCACAAGGGAATCCAGGACGGGATCGGTACCGCCATCATCCCGATCTTCATCTTCATCCTGATCGGGGCCCTGATTGCTGTTTGGATTCAGGCGGGGATTATCCCGTCCATCATGGTCGCCGGCCTTAAGCTGATCAGCAGTCGCTTCTTCGTACCATCCACCTTCATCGTCTGCTCCCTGGTTGGCCTGTCCATCGGGAGTGGTTTCACCACCATCTCCACTATTGGGATCGCCCTCTTCGGAATGGGCATGGCGATGGGCGTCAATCCTGCCCTAGTTGCCGGGGCGATTATCTCCGGAGCAATCTTCGGGGATAAGATGTCACCGCTGTCCGACTCAACTAATCTGGCATCTGCCATTGCCGGCAGCGACCTCTTTGCTCATATCAAGAATATGATGTGGTCCACCATCCCGTCATTCATCGTTTCCTTCATCCTCTTCTGGATCTTGGGAAACACTAACGATCACATGAGTGCCGCCAAGATCAACCACACCATCGCCATCCTGCAGACCCACTTCACGGTCAGCTGGTGGGCCCTGCTGCCAATCATCCTGATGTTTGTCTGCGCATGGCGCCACATTCCGGCCATCCCCACCCTGTTCATCAACATTCTGGTAACCGTGGGCATGATCTTCGTCCAGAAACCCGGCGAGTCCTTGAAGGCCCTGACCAACCTGATCTCCGAAGGTTTCGTCGCCCACACCAGTGACTCCGCCGTCAACGCCCTGCTCTCCCGGGGCGGGATCACCAGCATGATGGGGACCGTCTCCCTGATCATCGTCACCCTCTCCCTCGGGGGAATCCTGATGCAGTTTCACGTTGTTCAATCCGCTATGGAGCCGCTGGTCAAGCGCCTGCGCAAACCCGGCCCGCTGGTTACAACTACCATCCTGTCCGGGATCGGCATCAACCTCTTCGTCGGGGAACAATACCTCTCCGTCATCCTGCCCGGGAAGGCCTTCAAGCCGGCTTTCCAGCGAATGGGGCTTGCCCCACTGGCCCTCAGTCGGGTCCTCGAAGACGGTGGTAGTGTTATCAACTACCTAATTCCATGGGGCGTGGCCGGTTCCTTCGCCGCGGCCACCCTGGGGGTTCCTGTCCTCCACTTTTTGCCATTCGTCTTCTTCAGCCTCTTCTCACCCGTCTTCTCAATCATCAGCGGGTTCACCGGGATCGGCCTGAAGTGGGCAAAGAAACAAGCATAGTAAAAAAGGATCGCGCAACACGATCCTTTTTTATTGCCATTAATCATACTGGTGCATGTACTTTGAAAGCCGCTTCAGTCCTTCACGCAGCGTGGCTTCAGGAGCACAGTAGCCCAGCCGGACGTGCCCAGGGGTATCAAAGGCATCCCCCGGTACCAGCAGCACTCCTTCATCCTTCAGCAGGTTTTCACAGAAGGTGTGGATATCGACCGGCACATCCAGCTTTAGGAACGAGGTTGAGACCGCCCGCGGCATTACCACACTAGCCCGGTCCTCATGTTCAATCCAGTCCTTGTAGATTGCCAGGTTACCGAGTACCAGCTTACGGTTCCGGTCCAAAACCTGGTCCCGGTGCCGCAGAACATAGGTAGCCAACTGGTCATTGAAGACCCCGCCACAGATCATGGTGTAGTCCCGGAATTTCCGGAAGACGTCTGCCAATTCAGCATTTGTGGCTGTCCAGCCGATCCGGACCCCCGGAACGGAGTAGGTCTTCGACAGTGAGTTGGTCGAGATCCCCTTGTCGTACAGGTCAACGATCGGCGTAAAGTCCTCCGGGTGGTCAAGCGGCAGGTAGACCTCATCGACCAGGATATAGGCCCCCACCGACTTAGCAATCTCAACGACCTGTTCCAGGAAGTCCCGGTCCAGGATGGTTCCGGTCGGGTTGTTGGCGTTGTTCAGACAGATCATCTTGGTGTCCGGGCGAATCAATTGCTTCAGTTCAGCGAGGTCCGGATACCAGTTGTCCTCCTCGTGGATGTGCCAATAATCAACATCCGCCCCCAGCGACTTCGAAATATCGTACAGCTGCTGGTAGGAAGGGTATTCGGAAATCACGTGGTCCCCGCGGTTGATCAGCGCATAAAGAGCCAGGATGTTGGCCCCGGTCGCCCCGTTGGTCTGGAGGATGTTCTCGGGATCAACGTGCTGGTAAAGTTTGGCAACCTCCTGCTTGAACTCTGGAGAACCCTCGATCCAGCCGTAGTTCATCTTCTGCTTGTCCAACATTGCGTAGAATTCCTGACCATTGTGACCGTCCAGGTTAAGCAGCTCGTGCATGCTCATGGATGCAATTGTACTCTGCGAAATGTCGTAAGTAGCACTCTTTTCCCACTTGTTAAGCCATGATTCAACGCCAAATGGTGCAATTTTAACCATAATAAAGCCTCCTAGTTAATTGAAATCGTTCCGTTGGCAACCAGGATCAATGAAGCCACCGCAAAGATAGCGATCAGGGCCATGGCCCACTTCTCCTTGCTGGTGACCTGGTGACCGAACTCCTTGCAGGCCTGCAGGTAGAAGATGAAACCGGGCAGGAAGCCGACTGAAACCATCATGACCTGCTTCCAGCCGGATAAGATCATCGCCATCAATTCAAACAGGGTGGCGATCAGACCGATCGTAAACTGGCCCCAGTCCTGTTGCTGCCAGCTGTACGTCATTTGGTAAATTCCAACCAGCAAGTAACAGATCAGGATAGCCGCCGTGCACAGGGTGTAAGCAAAGTTGTAGGCATAGGACGTGAACAGCAGGGAGAACAGGAACAGTGACTGCAATACTCCGGTGATGATCAGGGCCCGGGTTGGCGCCTTCTTAGCGTTGACCTTGCCCCACGAACTCGGCAGGGTCTGGTCATCGGCCATCAGCATCAGTGATTCGGCAGGCAGCATCGTCCAGGAGAGCCAGGAGACCAGGACGGAGATAATCAGCCCGATACTGATCAGAGCCGCACCCCAGTTACCAACCAGGTGCTGCATGATGGCCCCCAAGGCCGGTTGACCGCCGGCAGCCAGTTGGGCCCGCGTCATTACCCCATAGGGCAGGACGGAAACCACAATGTAGATCGTCAGCAGACTGACCAGCCCCAGAATAGAGGCCTTTTCAGCATCGGAACGGGTCCGGGCCCGACTGGAAAGCACGGATGCCCCTTCAACCCCGACGAAGAGCCACATCATAACCATAATGGAACCCTTGATCTGGTCAAAGATGGACCCGGACTTAGCGCTGTGCGCATTTTGGGCCACGTTGCCCCAGAAGTCCGCAGTGAAGATCCGGGCCTTAAATCCGAGGATTACACAGATGACGAAGACCACCAGCGGAATAATCTTGCAGATCGTTCCAATTGAGTTGATGAACGCCGCCGACTCGATTCCCCGGTTAACCAGGAACGTCAAAACCCACGTTAGAATAATTGCAACGATGATTGAAAAGAGGTTTTGGCCGTTCTTGAAGAGCCTGGGGAAGAAGGTCCCCAGAGCACTCATTGTGATGGTTGCGAAGGCGATGTTGCCCAGCCAAGCTGAAAGCCAGTATGCCCAACCAGAGACAAACTCGCCCAGCGGTCCAAAAGCCGCGGCCGCGTAACTAAAGATCCCGGAATCGAGGTCCGGCCGTTTCTGCGAAAGGTTATTCAGCGACAGGACCAGGGTCAGGACCCCAATCCCAACGATGATCCAGGCAATCATGGCCGGGCCGGGGGCAGCGGCACTTGCCAGGTCGCTGGTGATCCCAAACGCCCCCGAACCGATCGTCGAGCCAATAATCAAAAGTGTCAGTTCACTAGTATTAATTCCCTTTTTCTCATTCATTCTCTTTCCACCTCACGATCAGTTATAGGAAATTATGGCCTTATTATAGCAATTTGTGAAAACGCTATCAATGGGAAGAAAACAAAAGACTGACAAGTTATTAATACTTTGTCAGTCCTGTTTAATACTTACTTATCATAATCAACAATCTTAAAATTATTATCCGTTAGAGTGGCCGTGGTTAGGCTGCCGTTCTTCGGCCGGACAGTGACATCATACTTACCGCCACCGAAGCGTTCCACCAGGCTCAACAGGGTGTTGCCGTGACTAACCCAGAGGACGTTGGCATCATCGGGCAGGTCGGTATTGCGAATTAGAGCGATCCCTTTGTCCATCCGGGCCCAGTACTCGGCGTTATTTTCGGCGTCGTGGAACGGATCGGCATCCTTCAGCCAATCCTTAGCGGTCCCGATGGAGTACTTGGTAACGATGTCGTGGAAGTTCTTGTAGCCATGCGGGGCCCCAGCATTGTACCAGGCAACGTCCATGTTGGTGCCCTCGTAAGAGCCGTAGAACTCTTCGCGGAAGTACGGCGAGGTCACCGAGTGCTTGACCGAGTCCGCCTGGTTGAGATCCAAGATCGTCTGGATCGTCTCCATGGCCCGGGTCGTGTCGCTGCAAAAGGCCGCCTCGAAGTGGATGTTCTTGAGCCGTTCGCCAGCATCACGGGCGTTCTGCTTTCCCTTTGCGGTCAGCGGTGAATTGCTCCAGCCTTGCAGCTTATTGTAGATGTTAAAGTAGGTCTGGCCGTGCCGGACCAGGTATAAATTGAGTTTTGTCATCGAAGTCAGCCTCCTAATTCGCTATTTTCTTCATTATACCGCTTCCAATCGAACGGTTGTAGCAATTTTAGCTTAATTCTTTCTTAATGATATTTAGCCGGCCCTTAAGTGTTTAGTCACATTTTCTTCATAACCGTCCCTTAGACTGAAAGTATGGAAGGAAGGAATTAACATGACACTAAAAGACACCAGTAATGCCGATATCGTCGCCGCACGGATTGTGGCCGTCAATGGCAAGTCAGTCAAGGTCGTCACTGAAGATGGCCAGAAGCTAAGGATTCCTCTCACGAAACAATACCGCCAGGATAAGAGCTGGTTGGCATCCTTAAAAGACATTCTCAATGCGGGGATTTGGATCCCGGTCAACCGGCATCTGAAGCGGCTGTTCAGCTACGACTGGCTGACCGGACCGGCAACGGCCCCGGTAAAGAATTAAGTTTTCCCAATGATTGATCCAAAAATCATGTTTCGCGCTAATCTGTGATAAAATATTTCTGATTTGCTAAATTTATTCTGGCAAGTTAAACAAACACTTTGATTGCGAGGAACATTCCTAATGAAAAAATTAAGCAAATTTGTGGACACTAGGATTGGCTTTTTCGTCCTCCTAGTTGTCCTTTTTTGGTTCAAAACCCTGTTTGCTTACTTTACCGATTTCAGCCTCGGGGTCGAGGGAATCTTCCAGTTTCTGATCCTGATTTTCAACCCCCTGGCAACCACCGCACTAATTTACAGCCTTGCCTTCTATTTCAAACGGGCACGATTCTTTTACCCAGTGATCATGGGGCTGGACATCGCTAATACTCTCTTGCTCTACCTCAATGTGATCTACTACCGGGAGTTTACCGACTTCATGACCATCGCCACGATGACGGGTTACTCCAAGGTTAACCAGGGACTCAGCGGGAGTTCGCTGGCTTTGACCAACTTTCATGACATCTTCTACTGGCTCGACATCGTAGTCATCCTGCTCCTGATGCTCTTCAGGAAGATCCACTTTGATCCCCGGGCAATCGGCAGCCGGCTGGCCTTTGCCTTCACCTCAATGTCGCTGGTCCTCTTCGGCTGCAACCTGGCCTTTGGTGAAATGAGCCGGCCGCAGCTGTTGGGGCGGACATTCGACCGTAACTACATCGTCAAGTACCTGGGGATCGACGCTTTCACCGGCTACGACCTTGTTAAGTCCCAGCACATCAACGATATGCGGCAAAGCGCCACTAAGTCCGAATTGGAGAAGGTCAAGAAGTTTACGGATAAGCACTATGCCAAGGCTAATCCCCAGATGTTTGGGATCGCCAAGGGCCGCAACGTGATCGTCATCCATCTGGAGAGCTTTCAGCAGTTCATCATCGACAAGAAGATCAACGACCAGGAGGTTACCCCATTCCTCAACTCGCTCTACCACAGCAACGATACCTACGCCTTCGATAACTTCTTCCACCAGGTTGGGCAAGGTAAGACGAGTGATGCGGAGAACATGCTGGAGACCTCTACCTTTGGGCTGCCGCAGGGGTCGTTGTTTGCGACCCTGGGCAGCGACAACACCTTCCAGGGGGCCCCGGCGATCCTCAACCAGCGGGCCGGCTACACCAGCGCGGTCTTTCACGGTAACGTCGCCAGCTTCTGGAACCGGAACAACGTCTACAAGAACCTCGGCTACCAGTACTTCTTCGACGCCAGCTACTACGACACCTCTGGTGATAAGGCCACCGGCTACGGCTTGAAGGACAAGCTGCTCTTCAAGGATTCGATCAAGTACCTGCAGGCACTGCAGCAGCCGTTCTACGCTAAGTACATCACGGTTACCAACCACTTCCCGTACGACCTGGACGATGAGGATAAGGATCCAAACTTCCAGACCACCGATACCGGGGACAGCAACGTTGATAACTACTTCGTGACCGCCCACTACCTCGACCAGTCAATTCAGGAATTCTTCAACTACCTGAAGAAGAGCGGCCTGTATGACCACTCCATCATCATGATCTACGGGGACCACTACGGAATCTCCAACAGCGAGAACACCTCCCTGGCCAGTGTGCTGGGAAAGAACGCCGATGACTGGACCGACTTCGATAACGCCCAGCTCCAACGGGTGCCGCTGATGTTCGTCATTCCAAACTCCGGGGGACACGGTCACATCGACCATACCTATGGCGGAGAAATCGACGTCCTGCCGACCCTGCTCCACCTACTGGGAATCTCTTCCAAGCGTTACATCCAGTTTGGAACCGACCTTTTCTCCAGCCAGCACAGTCAGGTCGTCGTCTTCCGCAACCAGGACTTTGTCACGCCGCACTACACCGTGATCGGGGGAACGGTCTACGATAACCGGACCGGCAAGGAGGCCGAACTGACCAAGAAGCAGCAGGAACGGATCAAGAAGGACCATCAGCTGGTCAACACCGAGCTTAGTCTGTCTGATTCGCTAAACGAAAAGAACCTCCTGCGCTTCTACCATCCGAAGGGCTTCAAACCCGTTAACCCAGCTGATTACAACTACTCCAACGGGTTGAAGCGAGCCGAACGAATCGAACGCAAGAAGGGTAATAAGTCGACCAGTCTCTATTCTGAGAACCATGACCAGTCGACAGAGAACGACTTCAGTACTGATGCACCGGAGCAGAACCATTCTTCAACCGATTCTAACCGGATTAAGATCACCAACCCGGATGCCAATAACAAGTAAATATCGTAATTTGAGGGCCGTGATGGGTTAAAAATCTCATCACGGCTCTTTATTATTTCCCGGGAAATTAATCCTTAATAATCTCCTAAGTTTAATTGGAATGGCAGGCAGGCCAGCCGCAATTTGATAAAATAATTACAAATACACGGGAGGGATATACTTGACTTTAACCGTTAAACCGCTAAAACCAAGTTTGCCTGAATATCGCCAGGTTAAGGCGCTCTATTACCGTGCCTTTCCTGAATACGAACAAGAAGCCTGGAGCCGCCTGCTCTTCAAGCGGTTGTTTCGGCGGGCCGACTTCCTCGTCTTCTATGACCAGGATCAATTTGTCGGTCTCTCATACATCATCCACCATCACGGGATCCACTATGTTCTCTACCTGGCCGTCAATGACCGGATTCGTTCCAAGGGCTACGGGAGCCAGATTCTTGCCCAGCTCAAGCAGCGTTACACTCCCGATACACTGATTTTAGACATTGAACAGCCCGACCCGGTGGCAACTAATAACCACCAGCGTTTGCGGCGGCTGCGCTTCTACCGGAAGAACGGCTTCGACCTGACGGACCGGTTGACCAGGACGCCAGCCGTCACCTACCAATTGCTGTCAACAAGAGCGGAAATTGACCACGCCAAGGTCGATAACATGTTTACCTGGTTCAACGGCCGAACATTCGAATAAGAAATCGAGTAGGAGGTAATTGATTATTTCAATTACCGACCTCTCACACCACCGTACGTACGGATCCGTATACGGCGGT
>NZ_CANCWK010000012.1:0-41843 GCF_947381495.1 Limosilactobacillus galli
TAAGAAGCCGGACGATGAACCAAGATTTGATTCATCGTCCGGCTTTCATTTTGGACTGAGAGTTTTTTCCCAGCCTCTTTAATTCTGTCAATATTTAACGCGTGGTTTGCCGCTTGATCAGGTGGGTCCCGACGACGGTCTTGCATGGATCGTTATCAGGATTTTGCAGTCGTTTGATCATCATGTCAACCGCCGAGTGGGCCATCTCATCAGTAGCAACGTGAACCGCAGACATGCTTGGGTAAACATACTTGACCAGAGCGGTGTCGTTGAAGCTGATCATTGCCAGACGGTTGGGAATACTGATCTTGGCCTCCTGGACCGCCTTGAGCGCACCGACCGCCATCGGATCATTAGCAATAAAGATCCCGTGCGGCAACCGGTTACCGAGGTCCGCAATCGCCTTCTTCATCACCTGATAGCCGGACATCGAGGTGTAGTTGCCGGCAAAGATGAATTCAGGGTGATAGAGGCCCCGTTGACGCAGGTCGCTCTCAAAATAGAAGCGCCGCAAATCTGGGACGGTTTCGTTGTCCGTCGTGGTCTCGGTTCCCGCCAGCATACCAATGTCGTTGATTCCCTCATTGCAGAACTCACTGATCACTGACCGAACAGCATTCTCGAAGTCTGGGACCAGGCAGTCATAACCGGCGGCCAGACTGTCGTAGTCCACGAAGACGATGTTCGGCGTTACCAGGCGAAACTTCTCGACCTGACTATCACTGAACTTCCCGATGGCGATAATCCCCGTGACGTCCTGGGGAATATCCTCCATGTTGTTCTGGTAGATTGGCACGGTCTGCAGGCCCCGCTGCTGAGCAGAACGCTCGATTTCCATGCGAATTGCCATGTAGTAGAGGTCATCCAGTTCCTGGGTCAGCGAATACCATTGGACAACTGCGATCTTCTGGGTGCGGTTGCTCTGGGAACGCTTGTGCTTGGTGTAGTTGAAACGTTCAGCTGTATCCAGTACCCGTTGCCGCGTCTTTTCGTTTACAGAAAGGGTCGCATCGTTATTAAGAATTCGCGAAACGGTGGCAATCGAGACCCCCGCCTTATTTGCAATGTCGCGCAGTGTTACTGCCATTCTTAACATTCGCCCCTTTCGTAAAAATTAACAGAAATTATTTTACCAGCTTTTACTATAATTTTTCAATAAATCTGGACCAACCAGCCTGACCAGCAGCATCGTCCTTGAAGGCCCCGGCGTTTTCGAGGACGTTGGCAAAGACGTTGGCCAGTTCTTGCTCCATAACCTCGTCAACGTTGTCCGGGGTGATGGTCATTTTGGCCTGGATCTCCTTAGCCCATGGCAGGTGGCTGTCAGCGATCTGATTGTCCTGACCAAGCCAGAACTTCTTGACCTCAGCCAGTTCACTCTTTAACCGGGCCGGCAGGATTGCCCGTCCCATGACTTCGATCAGACCAATGTTTTCCTTCTTGATGTGCCACAGCTTTTCGTGTGGGTGGAAGATTCCCAGCGGGTACTTGTCGCTGGTGTTGTTGTCCCGCAATACCAGGTCGAGAACGAACTTTTCACCGTCCCGGTGCATAATTGGGGTTACGGTGTGGTGGCGGGTGTCGCCGTCAAAGGCCTTGATATCGAGGTTTTCATCACTGTAGTGGTCCCAAACATCAATGATGTGGGTCCCGAGGTCGATCAGCTGGGTCGTGTCCGCACTGGTCAGACGAATATCGCTCATTGGCCAGTTAACGATCCCGGCCTCAACCTCCGGGTAGTCCTTGAACTCCAGCGGCTGCTTGATGGCAGCCTTCATCATTGGGAAGCTGTGACGACCACCCTGATAGTGTTCGTGGGCCAGCATTGACCCGCCGACGATTGGCAGGTCGGCGTTGCTGCCGACGAAGTAAGCCGGCAGCTGCTTTTCGATTTCAACCAGGTTGATCAGGGTCTGGCGGTTGATCTTCATCGGCTCGTGCTTGCTGTCGAGGAAGATGCAGTGCTCGTTGAAGTAAGCGTATGGTGAGTACTGGAAGCCCCACTTGTGTCCACCGATCATCATCCGAATGATCCGGTGGTTACTCCGCGCTGCCTGACCGAGCCGGCCCTTGTAGCCTTCGTTCTCCATGCACAGGGCACATTGCGGGTACTTTTTCTTGGTATCGTGAGCAGCTGCAGCGATGGCCTTTGGATCTTTCTCCGGCTTGGAAAGGTTAATGGTGATTTCCAGGTTGCCGTACTTGGTTGGCTTGTCAAAGACCACGTTCTTCTTGATAGCAGCGACCTTGACATAGTCGTTGCTCATACACAGGTTGTAGAACCAGTTGGTGGCCGTATCTGGCGACTGCTGGTACTTCTCCCAGAATTCGTGGTTAACAACGGACGGACGCGGCGTCATCAGGTCATAGAGCTGGTCGTTTAAGATTTCCCGTTCGGTCTGACCGTCTTCGATCTTGCCACGCTTAACTGCCAGATCAACTAGCTGGCTGACCAACGGCTCGTTATCCTTGGCTTCAACATCTTCGTCTCCAACAAAGCCGCGAATCTTGTTTAAGACATAGATCCGGTCAAGCGGTTCATAAGCGCCACTAGCGATCACCTTGTCGGCATATTGTTCCATTAACTTCATTATCTCGTTCCCCCACTAAAAACACTATTCAAACAATAATTAAAGCTTGTGTGGCCCATCAACAACTTCGGCATCGTAGAAACTGGCATCGTAACCGATCTTGTCACGGTAAACCTTGCCGACATTCTTCTTGAAGTTGTCCGCTTCGGACTTCTTGACGATGGCGATTGCGGAGCCGGCGAAACCACCGCCAACCATCCGGGCGCCAAGGCAACCAGGTTGTTCCCAAGCAGTTTCAGCTAAGGTATCCAGTTCCTTACCAGTAACCTCGTAGTCATACTTCAGGGAAACGTGGGAGGCATTGATCAGGCGACCCAGTTCTTCCAGGTCCCCCTTCTCCATGGCATCGATGGCCTTCTTGGTCCGTTCGTTTTCGCTAACTGCGTGCCGGGCCCGCCGGATCAGGGTGTCATTGTTGATCAGGTAAGTGTATTGGTCGAAGGTGTCGAGGTCAATCTCACCCAGCTTGTTAATGTTGAGCTTCTTACTCAGGCGCTTAACGGCCTCTTCACATTCCTGAACCCGTTCGTTGTACTTGGAACCGGCCAAGGAGTGGGTCTTGTTGGTGCTCATGATGACGATCTCGTAGTCGCCGAGTTCCAGTGGCAGGTACCGGTATTCCAGGGTGTTGCAGTCGAGGTAGATGGCGTTGTCCTTCTTCCCCATGCCGACCGCAAACTGGTCCATGATCCCGGAGTTAAGACCTACGAAGTAGTTTTCGGTCTTTTGGCCCAGCTTAACCAGTTCGATCTCGTCGATGTCGAGGTTGAATTCTTCCTTGAGGATGTTCCCCATCAGCATTTCAATTGAAGCAGATGAAGACAGGCCGGACCCGTATGGCAGGTAACCGTGAATGTAGAAGTTGAACCCGTGGTCAATCTTGTAGCCGCGCTGCTTCAGGTATACCAGCATCCCCTTGAAGTAGTTAACCCACTTCTCATCTTTAGCGGTCTGCGGCTGGTCATCATTAATATCAAAGGTGATGATCTTGCTGTTTTCTTCCTTAGCGGAATTAGCTGAGTAAATTTCTACCTTCGTATCTTCCCGTGGGCCATAGACCCCGTAGGTACCAATACTGATGGCACATGGGAAAACGTGCCCACCGTTGTAGTCGGTGTGTTCACCGATCACATTGATCCGACCAGGGGAGAAGAAGACGTCCTTGCCATTTTCGTTGAAGACCTTTTTGTATTCATCTAAGAATTGTTGCTTATCCATTACAATAACCTCCATACTTCAATCCATCATGTTGCGAAAAAACTGTAGTAAACTTTTACTAAATCTAATTTAGTCTGCTTTACCCAATTTGTCAATAAGCGCTTTCATATTTGTCTAATAAAGTTTGCAAGCGCTTCCCGGTAGTGGTGGGAAACACTGTCGGTAAATTTTTCGCGGCGGCCATGCTAAACTAAGATTAACTTGAAGGAGGAGTTCCCATGCGTACCTATTTTCCACCACAACTATTGAACCCCGCTCAGCAAACCGGGCGCTGGGCAGTCAGAGATATTGACGACGACCAGGTCCTCTATACCACCAACCTGGGCAGCTACCTGCGCTGCCGGGTCACAGGCAGTCATCAGCTCATCTTAACTGTTGCCAACCATCATTCTGACCTTGGCCCCGGCCAGGTCTACGCGCTCCGGGTCGACGGCAACCTCTGGCGGCGTTTCCCCGCTCGGCAGGAAAAAATTACGGTGCCCCTCACGCCGGCACCGCACATCATCGAAATAATGGCGGCCGGAAATACCGACCTGGATGAAGTCTGGACTGGCAAACAGGGATTTGCCATCCGTTCCCTGGCCGTGGACGATGCCGGAATACTAACGGCGGCCCCCACCCGGCCAGTGATCGACTTCATCGGCGACTCGATTACGGCCGGCTGCTGGGTCGCCGGGCGCCATGCCGCAGCGGACTATCGCCCCGAGAGCAATTACGCCGCCACCTGCGCCGACCTGGTCAATACCGACAGTGTCCGAATTGCCTACTCGGCTGGCGGAGTCCTTCGCCCGGCTACTGGCGGTGTGCCAGTGGCCAGCAAGTTTCTTCGCTGGATCGACCGCGATACTCCGTGGACGCCCAACCATCCCCAACTGGTGGTCGTCAACCTCGGGGTGAATGACCGCCGCTATCCGGTAAACCAATTTGTTACCGCCTATGATCGCTTCATCCGGCAAGTCACCACTACCTTCCCAGCTGCCCCGATCGTCTTGATGATCCCCTTCAGCCAACACTTCAAGAACGAGATTACCACCATCGGTCATCGTCACCAGCTGCGGGTGATCGACACTGCCAACTGGTGCCCGTCTTACACTGACGGTCTTCATCCCAATCAGGCGGGAGCCACTATTGCGGGACAGCACCTAGCGCGCGTAATTGCTCCCTACTTAGGCAAAAAGGTATAAAATAGGTATTAACCACTAAAATCACAAGGGAGGATTCCTATGCCAAATCGACTGCTCGATATTAACAGTGGCCATAACTTTCGCGACCTTGGCGGCTACCAAACCGCGGATGGCCGCACCATTAAATGGCGTCAATTACTGCGGACCGGATCATTAGCTACCCTAAGCAATGACGACCTGACGACCCTGGCCCAGATCCCCGTCACCCAAGACATTGACCTGCGTGGTCAGGCCGAAGTTCGGCAAATGCCAGACCGGGTCCCGCAAACTGCCGCTTACTACCACTTGCCTGTATTTGACGAGGACGAAACAGACGCCTCACACAGCAACGAGGAAATTGCCAAGTGGATGCAGGAAGAAGGCAACGGCTACCGGCGCATGCTGAGGGTTTATTCCCGGATGGCCACCATTCCGAGTGCCAAACGCGCCTTTCGTCAGCTATTCGACCGCTTGCTTGCTAACCAAAATGGGGCAACTCTCTTTCACTGCACCGCTGGTAAGGACCGGACCGGGATGGCTGCTTTCCTGATCCTCAGCGCCCTGGGTGTTCCACGTGAAACGATCCTCGACGACTATTTACTGACTAACCAGGTGACGGAAGACTTTCGGGAGGGCTGGCTGGCCCAGATGAGAAAGGAGCTGCCGGCCACTCCCGCCACGGAGATCCTGATCAACAACCGGCGGGACCTGGCATCGGTCCATGCTGCCTACCTGCAAAAAGCCATCGGTGTCATTGAGGACCGGTACGGCGACGTCCAGCACTACCTGACCAACTACCTGGAACTCAGTGACGACCAGCTTCACCAGTTGCGCGACCGCTACCTTGAATGAGGAGGAATTAAAATGAAGATTTCAGTACCATTTGAGAATGGCCTGCTCGCCGACGAATACGGAAAGTACGCTCCAGCATCGGCAATGCTCGCCGACCACCCGATTAAATCATTCCCGATTACGGTCAGTGACCTGCCGGCCGGCACCAAGACGCTTGCCCTGACCTTCGTGGACTACGATTCCACGCCCGTCTGCGGCTTTACCTGGATCCATTGGCTGGCCGCCAACATTCCAGCAACGATGACCGATATTCCAGCCAACGCCAGCCAGGACCTGGCTGACCAGTTCGTTCAGGGTCGAAACAGTAATGCCGGCGCCCTGGTCAACGGTGACCCGCAGATCATCACCGGCTACGTTGGTCCCCAGCCGCCTGACCAGACACATGATTACACGTTGCGGGTTTATGCCCTCGACACCGCTCTGCCGCTGAAGAATGGCTATTGGCTGAACGAATTTATTCATGCAGCTCACGGTCATATCCTCGATCATGGTAAAATAGACTTACCAAGTCGTGCATAAGGAAGTGAAGCAGAATGGAAACCAGAATTTTCTTTAACCCCGGTGACTCAATCGCTAACATCCACGATTACAATGAGGCCGTCCGGAAGGGACAGATCTTCAAGCGGGAACGCCGCAACGATGACCTGGTCATTGCCAAGGGTCCCGACGACGAGGAGTACGCCATCTTCTACGCTAAGGATGCGGCAAAGGAGCCGGGAGCCGGCCAAAAGCCGTACCAGATTAAGAACAAGCTTTAGAATTTAAAATAAAGAAGCGGCAGTCCCACAGCTGAGGTTGCCGCTTCTTTATCATATTGAACTCAAACTGGGTAAATTGTATACTAAGATTAGCGGATGAAAGCGTTTTCTGGAAAGAGGGTCTCTATATGTTATTTACCAAAGCAATTGTTCGTACTCCTGCTAAGAGTGTCGTTAACGGGATCGATGACTATGCCGATGAAGGAAAGCCTGACTATCAACTAGCGCTCAAGGAGCCCCAAGACTACATTGCGACCCTGAGTGATCTCGGTATCACCACTACAATTCTGGGACCGTTGGAAGACCACCCCGACTCCTGTTTTGTCGAGGACCCAGCGGTGGTCTTTGATAACTTCGCGGTGATTACCAATCCCGCCCGGAACACCCGGCAGAAGGAACGCGACCTCATCAGGCCGGCAATCAAGCAGTTCTATACCGACTACCAAATCTTTGAAATCACCAGTCCAGGAACCCTGGAGGGCGGGGACGTCATGCCGGTCGACAATAATGTCATCTACGTCGGTCGCTCTGCCCGGACGAACCAGGCCGGGATTGACCAGTTCACCAAGATTGCCGCTAAGTTTGGCAAGACCGTCAAGGCGGTGCCCGTTCAAAAGGTGCTCCACCTCAAGACCGGTACCACCTACCTGGGCAACAACAAACTGCTGGTGGCCGGTGAATATATCGACAGCCCTTATTTCAAGAATTTCGACCAGCTCAAGGTACCGGCGGGCGAGGACTACGCCGTCAACTGCATTAACACTGGCAACGGAGTAATTATGCCGGCGGGCTTCCCAAGGGTTAAGAAACTGCTGGAAGACAATGGCTTTACCACCCGCGAAGTTAACATGTCCGAGTTCAGCAAGATCGATGGCGGCCTGACCTGCCTGTCTTTGCGTTTTAACTAGCTGAACGGGTAATAAAAAGCATGCGTAAGCAATTTGCCAACGCATGCTTTTTTGTTTTTAACGGCTTACCGACCGCCAACAACCTTGGTTACTGCATCGTCAAAGTGCAACATCAGGTTATCCGGACTGGCGGTAAACTCTTCGATGAAGCTATCCTTTTGCGGGGCAACCCGACCGACCTGCTTGCCCATGATATCGTAGATCACCAGGTCATGGCCCTGATCATCCCACTTGACGTCATCGTAGTGGCCATCCAAGGCTTCGTCCATCAATGCCTGGAGGGTGTCCCGGACGGCATTGCGAATGATTTCCTCCTTAGTCACGTGCTCACCGTGCTTTTGCCGGTCTAATAGCTGCACTTCAACCTCGGTCATACTCTGTGGAATCTGAATACTCATTGCCGTCTGCTTCCTTTCTCTTACTTGCGGCGCCGCTTCTTCCGGGCCTTCTTGCTAAACTTAATGCCCCGCGGTGCCCGGTGGTGGGTAACCTTGCCGCCGTTAGCCGATGCCAGCTGAGTGCGGCGCCGGGATTCTTCCTGGCGCTTAACCAGCTGCTGGTGTTCGTAGTCGCGCCATGGATTGAGCAGCGTCCGCATAAAGGCCGCCACCTCGTCCCGGTGGTCATCCATCCAGGCCTCCGCCGCCTGAACATCATCAGTGTTAATTCCGTTGCTGTTGATAAATGACAGCATCAGCTGCGTCTCCCGTTCCTTGCGGGAAAGGGAGGCCAGCATCTCCTGGGAGTTCTGCATGTTGGCGATGGCCTTCATGCCCACCTTGTACTGGTCCATCGTGATCACACCGTTGCGCTTCAGGTAGTCAAACAATGCCTGAGCGGTTGGCACAATGTTCTTGATCTGCTTTGGCGTGATGGCCGGATCGAGCGGCATCATCATGCCGAGAACCCGTTGCAGGTCCGCAAAGACCCACTCGCCGGGATATTCGTTGAATTCCTGGTGCATCAGGTTCAGGAATTCGGCAGCAACGTACTGCTGCTCATCCAGACTAAGGGCCTGGTGCTGGAACTCGGGTACCGCTGGCATGTCACGCTTGACCTGCTTGATCAGCTGTGCCAGTTTCTCCTCGCTCCACGCGGGCTTGGCTGGCGCGGTCGGTTGGATCTTGACTGTTGGCGCCGGTTGAGCCGGCTTACTTGCTGGTTTAGCAGCCGCAGAAGACTGTTCCGCGGTATCCGTGCCGTGCAGCTGGGCCCAGGTCTTGTGAGCCTTCCGGCAGGCATTCATGTTGGCCCGTTGGTCATCGATTGCCTGAACAATCTCCTTCAATTGGTCAACGCCAAGGAATTTCTGGTAGGCCTTTAGAACCGGGGCAACCGCAATGCCAAACTGGTTGGTCAGTGCCGGGTCCGCGATAAAGTCGCCAACCATTACCTCCTTAACCGCTTGGGGTGTCCACGCGGTGTCGGCCAAGTGCTGCTCATTTTTCATCTGCTGATTAAACCGGACTAAAATATCTTGAGCATGCTTCTGCTGGTTAGCAGATAGCTGATGATACGTGGACGAAGTGAGGAACTGTTTCACGTGTTCTTCTTGCTCGTTCATTCTTTTAATTATCCTCCGTCTCAAAATTGAATTTTCCTTACTATGATACCATAATTGTGAAGTAGCTAAAAAGTAAAGGACTGATCAAAAATGCAACGCAAGAAGATTGCCGAAGCGATGAAGAACGTCTACTTCCAGAAGATGACCCCCAACGGCTACCATGAGATCGAGCAGGAGATCGCCCAGCTGCAGGAAAAGCGACCGACCAAGATTGCTCAGCTCAAGGCTGCCCGGGCTCTCGGGGACCTTTCGGAAAATACCGAGTACAGTACGGCCAAGCGGGAACTCCGCCACCTGGAAAGCCGCCTGCGTTACCTCAACAAGCAGCTTCAATATTCTCAGGTGGTCAAACCGGCTGACGGGCAGACCGTCGACCTCGGTACTAAGGTCACGCTGCGTTTTGACGACGACGATGAGGTCACCGACTACCAGGTGGTCGGCAAGATGGAGGCCAACCTCACCAAGCAGAAGATTTCCTTCGACTCGCCGCTGGGCAAGGCCCTCCTCCACCACCGGGCCGGTGAAACAGTCACCGTCCAGGCTCCCCAGGCCAGCTATCAGGTGACCATCATCAAGATCCAGGTCGTTGATTAAAAAATAATTTCACTTCAGTTCGGTAACCGGTTACCCGCCTATCACCGTGAAGTTGACGTTAATAATCAGGCAATTAATGGTCACAACTATTGCTTGCGTCGATGAACCGGGCCCGTTATACTAGTACGCGTTACATTTTTAATCACTACATATTGTGTCGGCACCGTGATTATTACATGTAAACCACAATATTTAGTATAGGGGTTTTATCATGTTCAATAACTATCTTAAATTTCTTGGCCACCAGCTGCAGGGCTGGCCGCAGCAGAACTACTACCTGTTCTTCTTCAGCCTCGGCTGTCAGGTGATGACCCTCGTCAGCACCCCGATTACCTGGGTGACGGTCATCACCTTCATCGGAACCACTCTGGGGGTCCTCTGCGTGCTCGCCATCAACGCCGCCAAGTCCGTCAACGGCTGGCTCGGGATCCTCTCCGCGATTTGCTTCATCATCGCCGGGTTAAACGCCAAGAACTACCTCAGTATCGGTGAACAGCTGGCCTACGTCATTACCCTGGACGTGCCAGTCCTCCTGTCCGCCAACTGGAACGTCAACATGGCTTCCAAGATCCGCCACTTCACCGCGAAAAGCTGGGTCGTTGCCATCGCCGCAACCATCCTGGTCTACCTGGTATCTGGCTACCTGATCGGTCAGCTCACCGATGATCCCCGTCCCTGGATCGACGCCATCAGCTTCTCCATCAGCCTGACCGCTGGGGTGATCTGCTTCCTGCGTTTTAACAACCAGTTCTTCTGGTGGCTGGCATCCGGGATCGCCCAATTGGTCCTCTGGTTCGTCTCCTACCGGCAGGGTTCCGCAACCCTGGCAATGGCCGTTAACTCTTCTATCTACGTGATTAACGATATCCTCGCCTTCACCGTTTCCCCATGGTACAACCAGAAGGAACGGCAGCGCCTGATCAAGGAAGAGACTGCCTATGTCCACGAGATGGGATTGGAATAGTTGAATTTTACGCCGCGCCGTGTCATCGACCGGCGTTTTTTTATATAATCAGACCCAAAAGGAGGGATTAGCGTGGCAGAAATTTTTATTGTGGAGGATAACCCCCAGATCATCGGGGCCGTCACCAAAGAACTGGCCAAGTGGCAACACAGCGTGACTACGGTCCAGGACTGGCAAGAAGTCACGACTGAGATCATGGCTGCTCAGCCAGACCTGGTCCTTTTCGACATCACCCTGCCGAGCTTTGATGGTTTCTACTGGATCCAGGATCTGCGCAAGCAAAGCCAGGTGCCCATCATTGTGATCTCCGCGGCCGACATCGACAGTAACGTGATGCATGCGGTCGCGGCCGGGGCGGACGACTACCTGATGAAGCCCTTCTCCATGACCGTCTTATTGGCCAAGGTTCAAGCCCTCCTGCGGCGCAACCGTCAGGAAGAAAACAGCCCCCAGGTTGACTGGGACGATAACCATTTCAACACCCTGACCAACGAGGTCCATAATTCTGCCGGCCAGGCCCAGCTAACCCCTACCGAGGGGGCCATGCTCCAAGTCCTGCTCAGCCACCGCAACCAGACCGTCAGTAAGGAAACCTTGCTGGAGTGGCTATGGCAGGGCGGCAAGTATCTCAACAAAATACCCTCAACGTCAACATCAGCCGGCTACGGGCCAAGCTGACACCGCTCAAGCTGGACTGGGCCATCCGAACGGGGCGTGGGCTACCGTCTGGTGACCGCTGATGAATAGCCGTTTCTGGCGACTGCTGGTCCGCACCACCCTCCCAATTTTCATCGCCTACCTCCTGCTGGTTGGCCTGGCCTGGCTCCTGGCAATCCTCTACCAGCTTCCACAACAATTTTGCTGGGACCTCATCCGTTTTAGCCTTCCCGTACTCCTGGTCTGGCTAGGAATCATCGGGCTCCGCAACTGGCAACGGGTTCGCCGTCTCCAGCATCACAATGTTTCAGTAGCACCCCATAATCCAGTTGAGGGCCAGCTCTTGGACCAGCTCCAGCGGGCCCAAACCGATAGCGACCGCCACGTCCGGGCGTTGCGACTTCAACAGCAGGAACAGCTCGACAACCTCGACCTCTTCGCCCACGAAATCAAAAACTCTCTGACTAGCCTCAAGGCCGCGGCCGAAAATGTCCCGATTGTTGCCAGCACCACCGTTAAGGAGGAAGTCCGCGAGGCTAACTACTACCTGGACCTCCTCTTAAACGACGAACGGCTGACGATGGCCAGCAACGACTACGAGTTCTCCTGGGTTAATCTGGCAGACCTTGTTAATACCATAATTCAGCAGAACTCGGCCCTCTTCATCCGCCGACAGCTGGTTCCCGACCTGGTCAGCCTCGATCACCGTGTCCTGACCGACCCCAAGTGGCTGCGTTTCTGCATCAACCAGCTCCTCTCCAACGCCATCAAATATTCATCCCCCGGCAGCACAATCACCATCGCCTGGCATGCCCATGCCCTGATTGTCAGCGACCAGGGGATGGGCATCTCCCTGGCCGACCAGCAACGAATCTTCGAGAACGGCTTTACCGGTCACAATGGTCACCAGACCACCCAATCGACCGGGATGGGGCTCTACCTCGTCAAGCAGATTACTGATAAACTCAATTTCACCATCCGGGTCCGCTCCAAAGTCGGCCAGGGAAGCAGCTTTTCCCTGATTTTCCCTGCCGGTAACACCCGCTAACATTACAAAACTGTAAGGTTCTGGCCACTTTCGTAAGTAGGAAAGTGGCCAGGGCCTTTTTATAATTAAAGTATCAACAGCGAACTAAGCGAAAGGAGCAATTATCATGCCATTACTACAACTCAACCACGTCCAGCGGACCTACAATGCCAACTCCGCCCACCCCGTCACCGCCTTAAAGGATATTAACTTCACCGTTGAAAACGGCGAGTACGTGGCCATCATGGGGGAATCCGGTGCCGGTAAGAGTACCCTGCTGAACATCATCGCCACCCTGGAACAGGCCACCGGCGGCCAGGCGATCCTCAACGGCCAGGACCTCGGTGCCCTGACCAAGGACGAGGCGGCCCGCTACCGGCGCGAACACCTCGGCTTCATCTTCCAGCACTTCAACCTCCTCGATAATCTCTCCAACCGGGACAACATCTACCTGCCCCTAGTGCTGGCCAAGACCGATCCCACGGTCATGGAACGGCGTCTAGCTCCCCTGATGAAACGGTTGCGGATTGCAAAGATCATCGACCGTTTCCCGAGCGAGGTCTCCGGGGGCCAGCAACAGCGGGTGGCCATCGCCCGGGCGTTGATTGCTCAACCGGACCTCCTGCTGGCCGATGAACCGACCGGCGCCCTGGATTCCAACACCAGTGCTGAAATCTTGGAGTTATTCGACGATGTCAACGAGAACGGCCAGACCATCCTGATGGTAACTCACAGTGCGGCCGCGGCCAGCCACGCCAAGCGGACCCTTTTCATCAAGGATGGTCGAATCTACCACGAGCTTTTCCGTGGCGACCTCGCACTGAAAAAATACCAAGAAGAAATCAGTAACACGATGATGACCCTCACGAATGGTGGTGAATAACGATGCTCTTCTTCAAGTTAATCAATTCCAGCTTCCGGCGTAACGGCAAGGTCTACGGGCCCTATCTGCTGGCGTCCAGCATGCTCGTAGCGATCAACTACATCTTCGCTGCAATCAGTGTCAACTGCAGTCTCCACCACCTGTCCAGCAGCGCGGCGACCACAGCAATGATCAACATCAGTGCTAATTTCATCCTCCTGGTCACCTTCGCCTTTCTCCTGTACGTCAACCGTTTCCTCTGGCAGCAACGCAGCAGCGAGCTGGGCCTCTACAGCATGCTGGGGATGACCAGCCATAACCTGGAGCTGCTGACCATTATTGAGAAATGCTACCTCTTTATCGGCAGTATCATCTGCGGGCTCATCACCGGGGTCATCTTTGAGCGGCTCGCCTTCCTGGGGCTGGGCCGCCTCCTGAAGGTTCATAGCCTTAAGCAGCCCTGGATTGAACCGGCCGCTCTGGCGCGGACGACCCTGTACATGGCCGGCTTCTTCGTCATCCTGATGGCAGTTGACCTGGTCAAGCTCCACCGGCTCAATCCCAACCAGCTCTGGCACACTACTACACGATCACCCCGGCGGCACGGCTGGCTGTTTACGGTCATGGGCATGCTGGGAATTATCCTCCTTGCCGGGGCCTACTACCTCACTCTGACCACTAAGCCCCGCATCTCCGCGTTCAGCAACTTTATGACTGCCGTCCTGCTCGTAGTTGCCGGCACCTACCTGCTCTTCATTGCCGGAAGTGTCCTTATCCTCCGCTTCCTGCAGCGCCGGAAGAAGTTTTACTACCGGCCACGCCACTTCATCGCCATCTCGGGGATGCTCCAGCGGATGGAACAAAACGGGGCCAGCCTCGCCACCATCTGCCTGCTGTGCTCGGCCGTCCTCGTCGCCCTCTTCAGCTCCATTTCCCTCTACGCCGGCATCGGCGATTCGGTCAACCGCTACGTCCCCAAAGACGTGGTCATGATCACCAACCAACCACTGTCTGGAGAGCAGCAGGGCACCATCAAACGGGTGGCTCGTAACCACCACGTTAAAGTATTTGATCAAGATAGCTACCAGGCCACAACGCCCCAGAATGGTTACTGGCGGGGCCAGCGCTTTATCAACCAGGGCTCCCTGGAACACATGACCAAGGACACCACCAGCTCCATCATCTTCGTCACCAGCCGGGAGTACCGCCAGATGACTGGCAAGACGGCCCAGCTCAACGATCACCAAGCCCTGGTCTATTCACCGGCCAAGCAGCACACCGGAAAGCTCACCATCGCCGGGCACCATTACCAGGCGAAAAGCCTCCGCCAGCTCAGCTTCGCCTTTAACCCCGAGCACTCCATCTACGCGCCAGCCTTCATGATCGTCAACCACCTGCCGGCCGGAATACCGACGATGAACGTCACCAGTTTCCGTTACCGCCTGAACGGTTCGGAGCATCGGCACATGCAATTTGAAAACGACCTCCAAGTCCACCTCCAGCTCACCAATAGTCAGGTAACTGGGCGGTACAACATCCACTACCTGTTCAATAGCCTGTACGGGGGCCTGGTGTTCGCCGGGATCCTGATCAGTCTGGCCCTGGGAATCACGACCACCATCGTCATCTACTTCAAGCAGATCTCTGAAGGATACGCCGACCGGTACCGCTTCAAGACAATGCAACAGGTCGGCCTCAGCGAGCGTGAAACCGCCAAGAGTATTCACAAGCAGGTGTTGATGGTTTTCATGCTGCCAATCGTTGGCGCCATCATCAACCTGCTCTTCGCGATGCCAGCCATCAAGCAGATCATGACCCAGCTGAGTTTCTACAACCTCCCACTGATGGTCACGGTTGCGGGATCGATCACCTTGGCCCTCTTAGTCATCTACCTGCTGATCTATGGCCTGACCACCCGGATTTACCACCAGATCGTCGACGGCATTCATTAATTTTTAACGTCCACTGCTATCACAGCTGGTGGACGTTTTTGATGTAGGCAGATAGATATTGATTGACTTCCATTGGCAACCAGGTTAGAATATTGCTAACAATAAATAAGTGTTAAATAAAAAAGGAGTGGTCCCAATGTTAAAAATCGCAAATTCAATTCATCCGTGGTCCACTAGCTGCTGTTGTTAATCATTTGGTGCCTGCCCCAGTTCTCGCTGGGGCCCTTTGGCTTACCCTCTTTTTGATTAACAACAGCTTTTTTAGTGCCTAAATAACAATGAATTGAGGTGATAAATTATGGCCACTCCCCAGATTAAGATTGGGATTCTCAACCTGATGCATGATAAGGTCGATACCCAGAAGCGGTTCACGAACGTCTTTGCCCATACCGCCTATCCGGTTGAACTGACCTTCCTGTACCCGCAAACCCATTACCGCGGCCGGGCGGTTCCCGACCTGATCCAACAGATTTCACAACCACTCGACCTTAACCGGGTCAACGAGTTCGACGCTTTCATCATTACCGGGGCCCCAATCGAGCAGCTCAACTTCAACGATGTTACCTACATCGATGAAATCCGCCACCTGATCGATCAGCTGGTTAGGTTCGACATCCCACAGCTCTACATCTGCTGGGGAGCAATGGCCGCTGCCAACTACCTGTACGGGATCGAAAAGCACCGGCTGCCAGAAAAATTATTTGGAATCTTTCCTAGCCACATTGTCAACCAGGGGCCGCTGCTGGCGGGTCTGCCAGATGGTTTCTTAGCTCCCCACGCACGATACGCAGAGCTGGACCACCAGCAGATCATTGACCATCCCGACCTGGTCCTTGAGGCTACCACCATCGATGATGATCTCTTCTCCTTCCGCGCTCCCAAGTACCAGCAAAGTTTCTTGTTCGCTCACCTGGAATACGGACGGGAAGCCCTGCTGAAGGAGTACCGACGGGAGAAGAACGCCTACCCGGATCGAGAGTACGCCAAGCCGCAAAACTACTTCCTCGACCCAATTCACATGAAGGGGCCGCAGTTCAAGTGGCAACCGGCCCAGCACATCTACTTCGACAACTGGTTGCAAACCGTTGTCCACAACCTGCAAAACAAGCAATTAGTAAAGGAGTAATCAATCATGACTAAAATCGTTAACTCAATCACTGACCTGATCGGTAACACCCCGATCGTTAAATTAAACCGCGTTGTTCCTGAAGATGCCGCCGATATCTACGTTAAGTTGGAATTCTTCAACCCCGCTGGTTCCATCAAGGACCGGATCGCCCTGGCAATGATCGAACGGGCGGAAAAGGAAGGCAAGCTGACCGCCGGTGGTACCATTGTGGAACCAACCTCTGGTAACACCGGGGTCGGCCTGGCAATGGTCGCTGCTGCTAAGGGCTACCACCTGGTAATCACTATGCCGGAAACTATGAGTGTAGAACGCCGTAAGTTAATGCAGGGGTACGGGGCTGAATTGATCCTCACCCCTGGTGCTGACGGAATGAAGGGCTCCATCGCTAAGGCCGAAGAGTTGGTTAAGGAGAAAGGCTACTTCATGCCAATGCAGTTTGAAAACCCGGCTAACCCGGCCATCCATGAGGCAACTACGGGAGCCGAAATCATCGCCGCCTTTGGCAAGGACAACCTGCCAGATGCCTTTGTTGCCGGGGTTGGTACTGGTGGTACCCTGACTGGGATTGGCCACGCCCTCAAGAAGGCTAACCCGGCTACCAAGGTTTACGCCCTGGAACCTGCCGAATCACCACTCCTCAAGGAAGGTCACGGCGGCAAGCACAAGATTCAAGGAATCAGTGCCGGCTTCATCCCGAAGGTGCTCGACAAGGATGTTTACGACGGGATCGTCGAGATCAGCAGTGATGACGCCATCGCCACGGCCCGGGAAGTGGCCCACAAGGAAGGAATCCTAGTAGGAATCTCCGCTGGTGCCAACATCAAGGGCGCGATCGAATTGGCTAAGAAGCTGGGCAAGGGCAAGAAGGTCATCACCGTTTCCCCAGACGGCGGTGATCGTTACCTGTCCACCGATCTGTTCAACTACTAATTGTCAGAACTAAAAAGAAGCAGAAGCCACGATTGGCTTCTGCTTCTTTTTTACATTTAATAACTAAAGAATTGGGGAGAGCAGACGGGAGAAGTACTGCTTGAACTTCCGCCAGTTGGACTGCTTGGCAAAGTACTCCGGCGTCAGCAGGGTACTCTTCTCCATGTCGCGTTCAAAGGCCGCTTTTAATTCAGCCGTGAGTTGTTCACTGTAGGCAAAGGCGTTGGCCTCAAAGTTAAGCCGGTAGCTCCGGTAATCCTGGTTAGCCGAGCCGACCGAGGCCAGGTTGTTCCCGCTGACCATCGTCTTGGCGTGGATAAAGCCATTATCGTACTTGTAAACCTTTACTCCATTGTTGACCAGGTACTTAGCGTAGTACTCCGTGGCCCGGTAGACGAAGGGATGGTCCGGCATGCACGGGATCATGATCCGCACGTCGATCCCGCTCCGGGCGGCAATCACCAGCGACTCCAGGATCGGCTCGCCAGGAATCAGGTATGGCGTCTGGATGTAGACGTACTTGCGGGCCGAGCTGATGATCGACTCATACCCCCGTCGGATCGCAAAGTTATCGTTGTCGGGACCCGAGGAAACGATCTGCATTGCCACGTCCTCTTCATCCGTCGGTTGCTCCACCTTGAAGTTCTTGAAAGGTGCTGTCAGGTCAATCCGCTGCTTATCAGTTTTGCGACAGGTTGTATTCCAATCCATGCCAAAACGAACCATCAGCATCATCGCCGCCTGACCGACAATCCGGAGGTGGGTATCACGCCAGTAACCAAACTTAGGGACGGTCCCCAGATACTGGTCACCGATATTGAAGCCGCCGATGTAGCCGATCTGTTGGTCAATCACCACGATCTTGCGGTGCAGGTGATAGTTCAGCCGCGGGGTCGTAATCCGCTTGTTGGACTTGGAGTTGAAGGGCTGGGCATCCCCGCCCAGCTCCTCAAGGTGGGCGAAGAAGCGGTAGGTCGTTCCTCGGGACCCGCTCAGGTCATAGAGCACCTTGACGGTCACGCCCCGCTTGGCCGCTGCCTCCAACGCTTTCAGGACCCGTTTCCCCAGATCATCCGCATAGAAGGTATAAAACTCCACGTAGACCTGCTTCTCTGCGTGGTTGATATCATCGATCAGCTTATCAAAGAGCTGGTGGCCATCGGTGAAGACGTGAACCTTGTTATTAAAGGTAACCAGGGCCCGATCGAGGCTCAAAGAAAGGCTGATCAGCTGCCGGGCCCGGGCCAGTTTACCACTGGAAACCAGGAACTGGTGGCCCCGAACCCGTTTCTGTTGCCGCTCAACCAATTTCTTACCAAAGGCCTCCTGCTCGGCCCGGATAGTGAAGATATCGTCGCTCGATAGCTTCCGGCCCACGAACAGGTAGATGATAAAGCCGATCACCGGAAAGACCGACAGGACCAGGAGCCAGGCCCAGGTTGAGGCGATGTCACGCCGGGTCCGGAAGACCGTCCAGATTGCAAAGCCAATGTTAATTAACCACAGGACTTCGATGATGCGCCGCACGACGTCCCATGTCCAAACAATATTCATTGTTGCTCCCCCTCAATGTAAACTGCTCCTTATTATATATCAGCCCATCACTAACAATCTACACAGATTGGGGAAATGCTATAATATTCGTAATAATTTTCAAGGAGGGACCGTCATGATCAATGCGCAACAGATCAGCCAAAAGCTGCAGGAACAGGGAATTCCCTTTCGAACCATCAGCCACCTCGCCGTCTTTACCGCTGAACAGGCTGACCGCTATGTTCGAGAAGAAAATTTTGTCCGCACCAAGAACCTCTTTTTGACCACCAATAAGCATAACCATTACTACCTGGTCCTGATTGAGGAACACAAGCGTTTAGACACTAAACGCTTTCGCCAGCTGACAGGGACGCCGCGACTGACCTTCGCCTCCCCCGCCGAACTACAGGAAAAGCTAGGGCTCACTCCAGGAAGCGTCTCGCCGTTTGGTCTCTTGAACAACCGCGACCATGACGTCCAGCTCTTCGTCGACCGGGACGTTGCTACCGCCGCCTCCATCGGCTGCCACCCCAATGACAACACCATGACCACAATTCTGGCTACCGGCGACCTCCTGCGTTTCCTCAGGCAGGCCGGCTTCTCAGTGCAGGTGATTGGCCGCTAGCGCAGGATATCAATCAGGTTCTTGTTGGCCGCCTGCCGCGCCGGCAGGATACCGAAGATCAAACCCACCGCGGCAGAAGTCCCAAAGGCCAGCAGGAAGGCGGTCATGGTAATGTGGGCATGGATGTGGATGCCGCCACCGATCGAATGGGACAACAACGGCGCAATCAGGTGGGCTAGCCCAGCACCGCCCAGGAAGCCCAGCAGGCCCCCGGTCACTGTCAGGGCCACAGCCTCAACCAGGAACTGCATCATGATGTTGGCTGGGGTCGCCCCCACTGCCAGACGGATCCCGATCTCCTGGGTCCGCTCCGAGACTGAGATGTACATCATGTTCATCACCCCAATTCCGGCGATGAAGAGTGAAATAGCAGCGATGAAACTGATGAACTTCGTGATGATGTTCATCTGGGAGGAGAACTGCTTCAATTCCTTTTCCATGTCCTCATACTGGTAGCTTCCCTGATTGGCCGCTGTTCCGTTCTTCTTCAGGTATTTGGCAACCCGTTTGGAGATCCGACCGGCATCGGTCCCTTGGTCAAAGGTCAATTTGATTGTATCCCCTTGGTTAACGGCGTCCCCCTGGTAATAGAGGTCAGCGGGCAGGAGAAGGCCGGCTCCATACTTGTTCTGGTCACCATCCAGCGAGTATTCGGCCTGGTTCTTGTATACCCCCACGACCTGGTACGTCGTTGTTCCCACAGTCACCGTGGTCCCCAGGGCATTCTGGGCCGTCCCATACTGCCGTTTGGCCAGCGAGAGCTTCATCAGGGCCACTGCCTGACCTGTCGCCAGTTCATTTGCTGATAACGATCGGCCCGCCACTAGCTTGATTGCAGTGGTGGGCTTCTTTAATAGGCTGACGGTGACGTTCTTGGTGACGTCGCCAATGTCGGCGTGGGTATTGAGGTTAGCGGTCTCATGCTCGATCCGCACCCGCTTGATCTCACCGCCAAATTGGTTGTCAATGTTGGTAAGGTCCTGCTGGGTGAAGCCGTTGACCGTTGAGTTTTCATTGTCCGGCAGGTAGTAAATCTCGGTCGATTGCTGGCCCTGTTTAGTATTATTGCCAAACTTGTCATACATCGTCTGGGTAATTCCGTCCCCAATCCCCATGATCGTGATCACCGCTGCAATCCCAATCATGATCCCGATGATCGTCAGAAAACTGCGCTTCTTATTAGCCCGCAGTGAGCGCAGGGCTGTTCGTAATAGTTCACTTATCCGCATCTTGTGCCCCCTGGCTGTCGCTAACGACGCGCCCATCGATAATCTTCACAACCCGCTCACACTGGGCCGCTACATGTGGGTCATGGGTCACCATGATAATCATCGTCCCCTCGTCCTGGTTGAGACGCTTGAAGAGGTCCATGATCTCCTGACTGGTCTCCGTATCCAGGGCCCCGGTCGGCTCATCAGCAATCAAAAAGTGCGGATGACCGATAATCGCCCGGGCAATCGAGACCCGCTGCTGCTGGCCACCGGACATGTTCTGGGGAAGTTGATCTTCATACCCGTGCAAACCGACCTGGTCAAGCACCGCCGTCACCCGATCACTGATCTCACGGCGCTGGTGACCAGCATACAGGAGCGGCAGGGCCACATTCTCCGCCACGGTAGCCTCCCGGATCAGCTTGAAGTTCTGGAAGACGAAGCCGACGTTCTGGTTGCGCAGGCGGGAAAACTGCTTGCGCGTGTAATTATGGATCGGCTGCCCCTCATAAAAGTAGGTGCCGGTGAAATCATCGTCGAGGAAGCCGATGATATTGATCAACGTAGACTTCCCGGAACCGGACTCCCCGATGATCGCCACAAACTCCCCCTGGTCGACCGTCAGATTGATGTCATGCAGGACGTGAAAACGCTGGTCACCCTGGCGATAGTACTTATTGATGTTGGTCAGTTTAATCATCTTGATCAATCCTTGTATTGTTCTTCAGGCGCTGACCGGGATCGGTAACAATCCGGTCGCCCGCATCAACGCCGTCCGTAACCACGTAGTAGTTATTGACTGTGTGGCCGCTGACGTTCACCGCCCGGGCGCGACCGTCCTCAACCACAAAGACGCGCCCGTGCTGAACCGCTGACTTTGGAATACGGACACCGTCCTGGGCGATAAAGGCCTTGGCTGTCTGGCCCGCCATGAACTTGTCCGCGTTGAGGTTGGCGGTGACCTCATACTTGCTATTATTGCCGCTGTTTCTAGTTGGTACCTTCGCCAGGTAGGTCACCGGCGTCGTCTCGGTCCGGTTTGTTGCCAAGACCTTCACATGCAGGTTGGTACCATTGTGCAGCTTAGCATAGTCATATTCTGATACCTGACCCGTGAACTGCAGGCTATCCGAATAAAGGGTCACCACTGGCGCCCCCTGCTTGGACTGGTCGACCGTAACATAACCGGCGTAGGGGGCGGTCAGGGCCTGGTTCACCTTGCTATTGGTATTATTCAAACGATTCTGGGTTGCACTGACACTGGCCTGGGCATCGGCATAGGCATTCCGGGCCTCAGTCAGTTGACTCTGCAGGTCGCCTTGTTCATTAGGATCCGCCCCGTTCAGCTGTTGCTGCAGGCTGTTGATGGTCTGCTGCTGGGACCTTACCTGTTGCTGACTCTTGGTAAGGTCGCCCTGCAGTTCAACAGCACTGTCCTGACTATCCTGGTCGTGCATTGTCAGGATCGTTTCCCCCTGGGTAACGTGGTCGCCGTTTTTAACGTTCAGGTCCTGCAGTTTCCCCGCCGGCAAGGAGAGCACCTGAGTCTGTGTCGGTTCCACCTTCCCGGTCAGGGTAAAGTCGGCCTGACTGGTAACCCGCATTGTGTGATACTTTGGCCGGTCTGCCTCCTCATTATTCATTCCCCGCACAGCGACAATGACAATCACAACGATTAGGATCGCGCTCCCCAGCATTAGCCACCGTCGCCGTCGCGTCGCCAGCAGGCGGAAGCGGCGGTTGCTTCGGCTATCCTTTTGCTCACTCATTCCTTCTATCCTCCCAATAATTATTTGTTAGAATGTATCACACCCATAATAAATAGCGCAAGAGCCAAAAATCATCCGGGAAATATTTCCTGGGTGATTTTTTATCGAGGTATTTTATCAAGTATTTAGATTAATGCAAGGCAGTAAAGAAAGTGATGAATCCAAAGAAGATTCCTGGGAAGTTGGCGACAAACACGGCCCAATCCCGTTCACTCTTAAACCAGGCGTAGATTGACCAGAGGGTGCAGTTCACCCCGGCAACAAACGGTTGTAGTGGTGCACAGTAAGCGCCATGAAGGTTGTTGATGATCTGTGGGATGTATGAAACGTACATGCAGACAGCGATAACACTAGCAATAACACTCAAAACCCGGATAAATTTTGTTTCCTTCATAATTCTGTTCCCCTTTGTGCTTATTTTTCTATTGAGGTACCCAATTAGTTTGTAGCGGCCTTCAATGCCAGAGCAAAGTCACCGATCGTGGCGGACCCATTGTTCTGGGCCAGTGGCATCGTGATGTATTCATCCACGTTGCCAACATCGACGTAGTTGTTCAGGAGCTTCTTGAACTCACGCCGCACCTTCTTCAGGAACTCTTCGCTGACGACCCCGCCACCGAAGACGATCTGGCCGGGACGGAACATCAGAGTGGCGTCCAAAGCAGCCTGGGCAACATAGTAGGCCACGATGTCCCAGACGTGGTCCGTCAACGGAACATCCTGCCCCTTCTTGCCGGTCCGAGCTTCGAAGGTTGGTCCAGAAACCAGGCCTTCCAGGCAGTCGCCGTGGAATGGGCAGATACCCTTGAAGTCCAGGTCATCGGGGTGCCGCTTTAAGCGGGTGTGGCCCATCTCGGGGTGGCCGAGCTCACCGACAAACTTGCCGTCAATCACGGCTCCGGCCCCACAACCAGTGCCGACCGTGTAGTAGACCAGGGAGTTGATCCGCTTGTTGAACAACGTTGAGAGGACGTACTCCCCATAGGCTGAACCATTAACATCCGTGGTCCAAGCGATCGGGATGTTAAAGTGCTTCTTGAATGGACCGACAAAGTCAGTATCCGCCCAGCCCTTCTTAGGAGTGTTGGTGATGTAACCGTACTTTGGCGAGCTCCGCCGAATCTCAATTGGACCGAAAGAAGCAATCCCAATGGCGGATAATTCATCCTTGTATTGATCAAACCAATCAATGCACTTTTGGATAGTTTCCTCTGGTGTCGTAGTTGGGATGTGAATGGAATCCTTGATCTGGTAGTTGATGTCGCCGACCGCGCAGACAAACTTGGTCCCACCGGCTTCAATACTTCCTAATAACATATTGTGGTCCTCCTTAGTTGTTCTTATCCATTTCAGCACGTAATTTCTTGCCAATCTCTTCGTAACCAGGCTTGCCCAGCAGGCCGAACATGTTGACCTTATAGGCTTCGACACCCGGTTGGTTGAATGGGTTGATCCCATTCAGGTAACCGGAAATCCCCATGGCCACTTCAAAGAAGTAGATCAGGTAACCGAGCGTGTACTCGTTTTCCTCTGGAATGTGGACGGTCATTACCGGAACACCGCCAGCCGTGTGGGCCGCGACAACGGCTTCGTAGGCCTTGGTGTTGGCGAAGTCCATCGTCTTGCCTTCCAGGTACTTCAAGCCGTCCAGGTTGTCGTCCTCACTTGGAATTTCAACATCGTAGTTCGGCTTATCCAGCTTAACCACGGTCTCCATCAGGAAACGTCGGCCTTCCTGGATGTATTGACCCAGGGAGTGGAGGTCGGTAGTGAAGTTAGCACTGGATGGGTAGATGCCCTTGTGATCCTTCCCTTCGGATTCCCCGGCCAATTGCTTCCACCATTCGGCAAACATCCGCATGTTCGGTTCGTAGTTTTCCAGCAGCTCAGTTTCGTAGCCCTTCCGGTAGAGGATGTTCCGGTAAGCAGCGTATTGGTAGGCCTCGTTCTTGGTCAGGTCGGGATCAACGAAGTCTTTCTCAGCCTGAGCGGCACCGGCCATCAGTTGGTCGATGTCAGCGCCGGAAGCGGCGATTGGCAAGAGACCCACTGGGCACAGGACGGAGTAACGGCCGCCGACACCATCTGGGATCACAAAGGATTCGTAGCCATTGGCATCCGCTTCGGTCTTCAGCGCTCCCTTGGCCTTATCGGTCGTCGCGTAGATCCGCTTGTTGGCTTCTTCTTGGCCGTACTTTTCAATCAGCTTCTTCTTGAAGATCCGGAAGGCAATGGATGGCTCCGTCGTCGTCCCAGACTTGGAAACAACATTGACAGAGAAGTCCTTGTCGCCGATCAACTGCAGCAGGTCGTGCACGTAGGTGGAGCTCAGGGAGTTCCCGGCAAAGATCACCAGCGGGTACTTGCGGTCCTTAGCACTCTGCGCCTGGTAGAAGGTGTTGTGCAAAAAGTCGATTGCCATCTGGGCCCCCAGGTAGGAACCCCCGATTCCGATGACGACCAGGATGTCGGAGTCGGATTGGATCTTCTTGGCTGCGGCCTTGATCCGGGCAAACTCGTCCTTATCGTATTCCGTTGGCAGATGGAGCCAGTCACGGAAGTCCGCGCCGGCACCGGTGCCGTTGCGAAGTTCATCGTCGGCGGCGTTGACCATTGCCTGCATCTCGCCTAATTCATTGTCATTAACGAATTGCTTTAAGCCTTGCTTATCTAATGAAACATGCGCCATGATAAAATCCTTCTTTACCAAATATTATTTTGAAGTTCTTCGAAAACGCTTTCGTATTTCAACGGTTATTATGATAGCGCTTTCTACTTTTTGTGTCAACCGGTTGACACAAAAAATTTTTTATACAATAAAAAAAGAACAGCACTAGGCTGTTCCTCCATCTAATATTTTCACTGGCAGCATCGTCGAGGTTACCTTCTCCCCATTCATCCGGGATTGGAGCATCTCAACCGCTGTTGCAGCCATCTGATTAATTGGTTGCTGAATTGTTGTTAACTGTGGTAATAAGATCCGGGTCGCGTTGGCCCCATCATACCCGACCACTCGCAGGTCTTCGGGGATCAGGTGTTTGAACTCCCCGGCAATGTTCATGATCAAACCGGCGTTGGTATCATTATCTGCAAAGATCCCGTCCACTTCCGGGTGGTCCTCAAAAAGCTGGCGAATAATCTGCCGCTTTTTCTCGACCGGATCATCGAAACTGATGTGGTACGTGATCGGCGTCTGACCATGTTCCCGCAACAGGTCCTCGTAGGCTAACCGCCGCTCGTGGTTGGGCGTCGGAATGTCTTCGGGATAGTTAGTGTGGATAATGTGATGACAGCCATCGTCTAACAGGCGCTGGGTAGCCAGCAGGCCCCCGTTATAGTTATCGGAAGCCACCACCGGAACGTTACGGCTAACGATCTGCTCGATTGAGATGATCGGCAGAGTGGTGCGTTGGTACTCGCTGATCGCCTGGTTGTGGGCCCCCACAATGAGGCCATCGACCTGGCGGTTAAGGAGCTGGCGCAAGAAGCTGCGTTCCTTCTCCGGATTGTTCTGGCTATTTCCCATCAGGACCTTGTAGCCACGCCGGTACAGCTCATTTTCCAGGGCCGACTCGAGCTGACCAAAGAAGGGATCGTCAATGGTGGGGAAGATCAGCCCCACCAGCTTGGTTTCCTGCTTATACAATTGGCGCGCGATGGCGTTAGGACGATAATTAAGCTTCTCCATCGCCTGCTCAACCTTGGTGATCGTCTCATCGCTAAGGTAGCCGCGGCGGTTGAGGACTCGTGATACTGTCGTTTTGGAGACGCCGGCTTCTTTAGCGACGTCATCTAGCTTGACTGGCTTTTTGGCCATAATTTTCACCCGATTTTAAAGAATTATCTTTATTATAACATTTTCCAATTCACGAGGAGGTAATGACAATGGATAACAAAGAAGTTATAAAGCGTTGGCGCGAGGCAAAAGTGATCGGGAACATCGCTACGATCGCCTGCCTGATTATGTACGCCTCTTATATCGATCAAATTGTTCTCAACTTCACTGGACACCCGGTATCACCCTTGCAGCCAATCTGCGCCGCCATCAACGCCTCCCTGTGGGTTGCCTATGGCTGGCTTAAGCCTGACAAGGATTGGCCGGTCATCATTGCCAACTTTCCCGGAATTATCTTTGGTGCCATTACCTTTATCACCGCGTTTGTCCACTAGAATTAAAAAGGACTTGCCGATTTGGCGAGTCCTTTTTATAATGCCTGACGATATGCCGCCAGGGTTTGCGGATCATAGCAGACCATCGTCACCGTCTCAACCACCGCCGCCGTATCCAGAAAGTCACGGATTGTGGTCAGAGCAATTGGTGCGGCAAGATCAAGCGGAAAGGCATAGACTCCGGTGCTGATTGATGGGAAAGCAACACTCCGGCACCCGTGCTCCTCTGCCAGGCGCAGACTGTTGCGGTAGGAATTGGTCAGCAGCTGCCGCTCGTTGCCATCCCCGCCATGCCAAATCGGACCGGGGGTGTGGATAATGTAGCGGGCCGGCAAGTTGAAGCCGCTAGTGATGCGGGCCTCCCCGGTTGGGCACCCGTTGAATTTGCGGCAGGCCAAGTAGAGACCTGGGCCAGCCGCCCGGTGAATCGCGCCATCAACACCGCCACCGCCCATCAGGGTCGTGTTGGCCGCATTGACAATTGCGTCGACTTGCACCCGAGTAATGTCACCCTGGACCACGTTAATTTTCTTCATCGTCATTCCCCCATTTCACAGAATTTGACTAAAAAAATCACCGCCTACCCGTTTCCGCGCAAGCAGTGATTTTTCTTTTACCAGATGTTGACCCGGTCTTCCGGCGCCTTGTACATCTTATCGCCCGGTTGAATATCGAAGGCCGTATAGAAATCAGCCAGGTTCTCGGCCTGAACGTTGGCCCGCAGTTTCTGCGGCGCGTGCACGTCAATTGACAGGAGGAGTTGGTCATACTGTTTAGTCGCCTTCATCCGCCAGATCGTGGCCCAGTTGATGAAGAACTCGCTGGCGCTGAAGTCTTCCTCTTCCTTAGCCGCTTCAAGGGCACAGGACAGACCGCCCCCGTCGGCAATGTTTTCGGAGACGGTCAGCTTTCCATTGACCTTCTGCCCCGCAAACGGCAACCCATCGAACTCCTTAATCATCTTTTGGGCCAGCTGCTTGAAGTGGGCCGAATCCTCAGCCGTCCACCAGTTGTTGAGGTTCCCGTACTCGTCAAAGAGGGCCCCGTTGTTATCGAAGGCATGGGAGATCTCGTGGGCAATAACCGCCCCGATCCCACCGTAATTCTGACTGCTGGTCTGCTTCAGGGAGTAGAACGGCGCCTGCAGGATTGCAGCCGGGAAGACGATGATGTTCTTGAACGGGTGGTAGTAGGCATTAACCGTGGCGGCACTCATCTCCCACCGCATCCGGTCAACCGGCTTGTTCCAGCGGCCAAACATCTCACGGTTCTTGACGTAGCTGATCTGGTTGAGGTTGGCAATCAGCGATTCACCCTCATCAACCTTGAGCTGGTCATAGACAGCCGGAATCTTGTCCGGGTAGCCGACCTGGATCCCGAGCTTATCCAGCTTGAGAATGGCTTTCTCCCGCGTCGCCTTGCTGAGCCAGTCGTTCTTAGCCAACCGCTTCTTGTAGACGGCCACCATCCGCTCAACCATCTGGTGAACGTCAGCCTTAGCAGTCGGGCCAAAGTACTTCTTACCGTAGTAATCACCGGCAACTTGGCTGAAGACATCGCGAGCCAGGTAGTAGGCAAACTTGCGCTGACTGACCGGCTTCTTGCTTCCGGACAGGGCCCGGCCAAAGCGGCCGTTGATCTCCCGCATCTCATCATCCAGGTAGCTGGCGTAGTTCCGAACGATGTTGACCGTGGCCCAATCCTTAAACAGGTCGAAGTGGTCTTTCAAGATGCTATCCAGGGCCTTGAAGTAGTCCGGCTCGGTCACAATAACCTTTTCTGGGGTCGTGCCAACCAGGCGTTTGATCACGCTGGCCAGATCCAATTGGTCGGTTGCACTGGTCAGTTCCGCGACCGTCTGCGGGTTGTACATCTTGCTGTAGTCTGCAGCCTCCTCGGCACTCTTAACGTTTGGCGCCAGGAGGGCATCAAAATCCTTGGCATGCTGAATGATCTGGGCAGCTTCATCCTTGTCATAGCCCAGCTTATCCATCAGCGTCGTCACCATGTCGGTCCACAGCTTAAGCAGCTGGTCGTGCTCCTGCTTCTTTTCCGGCGTGTAGTAGCTCTTGTCGGGCAGGATCAGGGATGGGGACGAAGCAAACAGGGCATAAACGGTGGCATTCTTCATGTCCGCATCGATATCAAACGTCACTGGTGATGGCAGACCATACATGATCCAGTTGCGCCACTGCGCCTGGTAGTCATCGTAGGACTTGAGCTCCTCAACGCTGCTGAGTACCCGCTTCAGGGCCTTGGGACCAACCTTTTTACGGAAGTCGAACTTCTTGACAATCTTGTACAGCTTGATCATCTCGTTGAACCGTGCGTCGTCTGACTTCTGCTTACCCTCGGCATAGGCATCGAAATCGTCCATCATCTGCTTATCAATTTTGTCAACGAGGTCGTTGAAGCCCCCGGTTGCCGGCTTGTCATCAGGAATCTTGGCGTTCTTGATCCAGTCGCCGTTAACGGCCTCGTACAGGTCGTCCTTGATCATCTTTTTATCTACTGACACTGTGCATCCTCCTTAGCGTGTTGATGCTTTTATTATACTATTTTTTCAGAAATGTCGGTAACAACTGGACTAGTCTTGAAACGGATCCAGCAATGCCTGCCGGGCCCCAGCGGAAAACCACTGGTCATGACGCATGATCAACTGGTTAACCGCCCGGTAATCATTGAGGTCGGTGGTCCCGCTGATCAGACCAGCAATCTGAAGCTGGCGGGCAAAATGGACATCGGCGGCCTCCAGGACATTTCGGTAAATCGGCTGGGCATCCGGGTCCCAGTCCTCGTTCAACAGTCCCACGACTCGGCGATACTCCTCACTGTGGGTCAGAACGCGCTGCATCGCTTGAGGGTTTAAAAGCATCGTCATTTTTCATTCCTCCCTAATTCGAATACTCGGCCATGCTGACCGGCAACGGACAGCTGGTCAGCACTCGTGGTCAGCAGCCAGTCAACATTGCGGTAGCCGTGGCTCCGTAATTGTTTTTCGCCCCAGCCGTCCGTAATGATCACCACTAGCGTCCCGGTCCGGGAAACGCGGTGGGCGGCCAGGAAGTCAAAGATCGCCTGAAAACTGGTGCCGCCGCCACCATGCCGCTCCCAGTTAACGGGCCGCCCGGGATGCAGGGACTGGCCCGGCAGGTAGACCTTGGCGTCAAACGCGTAGACCGTGGCCTTGATCCGGTAATGCCGGACCAACTGTATGATCTCCGTCAGAGCCCGGCTTATCGCTGTGTCCGTCATCGATCCCGAATTATCGACGAAGATCTTCAGTTCGGCAGTCAGGTGGGTCACCTGGCCAGGAAGATCCATCCGCAGGGGCTGGCGGCGGTTGAACCGCGCATGTGATGGCTCCTTGCCCCGCGCAACCTGGCCGAGTTGCCGAGTCAGAACTTGCCGCCAATCAAAGCTGCCCGGAGATCGGCGCGGGCTGATTGCCTGGCGGACCTCTCCCGGCAGCAAACCGCGGTCATGCTGGGGCGTCTGCTGCCAAGCATGACGGAGCAGCTGGCGCAGGCTGGCAATTCGAATTTGCTGATTGCCCACCAGCTGGGCGGCACTGCGATTCCAGCCCCGATGGTCATCCTGCTCGCCAGCAGCCGGCCGTCCCCCCCACTGGCCATCTTCCAGACGGATGCCGCCCTTTTGCAAACGCTCGCGTTCTGTCACGCTGGTCCTAGCCAATATCCGCAGGTAGTCTTGCGAATCAAGCCTTGCCGGAATCCGCCGCCGCAAGAGCTTGCAAACTTGTTCCAGGGTAGCCGTTCCCGGGGGTGCCGCCGGCAGGTACTGGTTAACTGCCATATCCGTGGCCACTTTAACCAGCTGAGGATGAGGGTGGTTAGCATAACGCAGGGGATGCTGCCACAGGACGTGCAACGCTTCGTGGGCCAGCAGCAGCTGAGCATCATCTTGGCGAAGCTCGACAAACGTCTTCGGATTGACTACGAGAGTTAACTGATCGCCCCTCCAGTGCAAGCCGACGACCGCAGACTGGTGCTCATCAAACTGGCGAGGCAGCTGGAGGAGAATTTCCCCCAGCAGGCGGTGTTTCTGCAAGACTGCAACGATTATCTGACTGACCATTGCCGGAGCGCTCACGGCCGAATGATGATGAAAGAACTTGTTCCAGAAGGCCATCAGTTCCGGTCGCCTCGCGTGGCAATTTCGGCCAGGCGGCGATAGAGCTTGGCCACCGGCCCCACCGGTTCTTCCTTAGCTGTCTCATACATCGGCTGGATGACTTGCTCCAATCGTCCACCGATAGACTGGGCAATCGCGAATTGACCGTCTGGGCTGACTTGATCAAGTAATGCACTGAAAGTCCTGGCCCCAGCTGAAGTGCTCAACGGTGCCCGCTCATCATCGGCAACCCATTCCCGAAGCAGGCGCACCTTGGTTGCCTCGTCAGCACCGGCAAAGTCTTTTTGACTGGCCTCCTTGGTCTGGACGGCCTCCAGAGTGAGCTGTTTCCCCTGCGCCAGCACAAACTGGGCAAAGGAAACTCCCACCTCGGTTCCCAAGTCACCGCTGAATAGGTCATCGGCAAGCTCCAGCTGGGTAGCTGGTGGTAACTGCTGCAGCTGGTCCAGATTGTTAGCAACCCGTTCCCACGCCCGGGGTGTCGGCTGCAGGTCCAGATTATCCGGATCATGAACCGCCAGCCGTTCCGGGTAGGTCGTCAGATAGTTAATCACTAGTGGATTAACTCCGGCATCACGTGCCCAAGCCAGCCATTCCGTAGTAGAGGCTGTCATCACCAGCCGCACTGTCCGATCCTTGATAGCCGCGTCAGCGGAGGCCACCGCATACTCCCGGTCACCAAAGCCGGCCATCGAGCTGTCTGGATTTTCCGCAATAACGATCATGACGGTATCGGGAAGCCGCAGCGCATTGATCCGCCGCTGGAGGACCAGGTTCATCAGCTCACTCTGAACAGCGGCCGTCCCCCGGTTGAACTCATCGAGGAACCAGATAATCGGTGTCGCGGGGTGGGCTTCGGCATCTTTAATAATCCGAATCAGGGTCTCCGAATAGCCAAACTGGACATTGGCCAGCCGACCATAGTGCCGGGTCTCAACAAACGAATCACTGGTCAGCGGGGGAACAGGGATGGTCAGGTCTCCCTTCTCGCTCAGGCTGACCACTGTAGTAAACAAGTGGGCACCCAGCTGGCCGGCAACGTCCTTAACCAGGGCCGACTTGCCGATCCCCGCATCCCCGACAATGTTAGGAACATTCCCCGCCCGCAGGACCAGGGGAACTGCCGTCAGTAGTTGTTGATATGTCAATGCCATGTAATCAGTCCTTCCAACCGTGCTTCTCAAGGTCCATCATGCGTTTGCGCATTCCCGACACGTAGGGGTTGCCGGCGACGATGAAGCGCTGGGGCTTGGCGCCATCTTTGCCCTGCATGTTCACCCCAATTCGTTGGGTCGTAATTATTTCCCGGGGAATTTTAAAGTGCTCAAGGTCAACCCGGAGTGGGCTGGTTTCCATCGGCCGACCATCCAAACTTCGGGAGTGGATTCCCAGGGCTTGCACGAGCTTCCCGGGGCCATTCGTGATGTTGACCCCACCCATCTTCCGGTGAGCCGCCATCAAGTCCGTTCCAATTGCGGGTTCAATGCCGCGGAGCAGGATCCCCTGCGGCTCGTTCGGATCCTGGACAACGATGTCAAAGCAGTAGTGACCGCGGATTTGGTAGAGGTAGATGTCGCCCGGCTGGCCATACAGTGATTCCGAGTAACCGGTCCGACGGCCATTAAAGGCGTGGGAAGCGGAATCGTTCTCCCCCAAATAGGCCTCAGTCTCGACGATGTAGCCCCCAGTCTTGCCATCTGGCCCGTCATAGGTTACCAATTTACCTAGCAGGTCCTGGGCAATCGCAATGGTCGGACGACCGGTAAAAAATTGTTGGTATTCAGACAGCATGGTTTGAATTCCCCCTTAAATGAACTATCCTAAAGTTACCACGAATCGAAGGGAGAAACACACATGGAACTCAAAACGGAACGAATCTATGCCAAGCCCGCTGATCTTGATGGTTATCGAATCCTGGTTGACCGCCTCTGGCCCCGCGGGATCTCCAAGGTCAATGCCCACCTGGATGAATGGCTGAAGGAAGTTGGTCCCACTAATGAATTGCGGAAGTGGTTCGGCCACGATCCTGCTAGGTACGCGGAATTTAAGGCCCGCTACCTGAAGGAGCTGGCTGGCAATCCGGCCTACACCCAGCTCCAGCAACTGGTCAAGGAGAAGCTTGCCACCCAAAACGTAATCCTCCTGTATGGGGCCAAGGACGAACAGCACAACCAAGCCGTTATTCTTAAAGAACAACTGCTGGCCGACTTAAAATAAAGCAATAACGGGGACCGCACCAAACATGGTCCCCGTTATTTATTACTTCAGTTGTGCTAATCCCTGTTGCAGAACATCATCATCCACCCGGGTCGTCAGGAAACGCTGCATTGGTGTCTCACTGTGGCGATCCTTAAAGGCCAACGGTTCAGCCGCCAAAATTACCGCCGTCAGGTTATTCTCAGTCATCAGGAGCTGACCTGGTCCCTGGTACTTCCCCTTAGTGTGCTTACCGATCCGCCAGACGTGCAGCTTGGCATTGCCCGCCGGGTCGAGTTTCAGCTGGTACTTGCCATCCGCATCCGTTTCAACTGGAATGCAGGTAAACTTTAAGACTTCATACTTGCCTTTTTTACTCATACGTTATGTCCTCTCTTCGCTTTACTACCCATTCTACTTTTCTGCCCCGCAAATTCAACTGACAACTGTAATAAGTGGTACAGTTAAGTTGATTAAATGATCAGGAGGTATTCAATTATGGAAAAAACACCAATTACGGCTGAACAAATGCGGCACTTTGACTCCTATACGATCAACAAGATTGGCATTCCCTCACTCGTCCTGATGGAACGGGCAGCGTTGGCAGTCCGGGACGAGGTGCTCAACGCCTTTCCCCTCTACCTGGACCATGTCGTCGTGGTTGCCGGCAGCGGTAACAACGGCGGGGACGGCCTCGATGTCGCTCGGCTCCTCCACATTGCTGGGGTCAAAGTCACCATCCTCAACGTCGGCAATCCGGACCACGCCTCAGCAGAACACCAGACCCAGGAAAAAATCTGCCAATATTACCAGATCCCCGAAACAACTGACTTGGGCATCCTCAAGCAGGCCAGTCTGATCATCGACGCCATGTTTGGGATCGGCATTGACCGGCCAGTAACTGGCGCCTATGCCGATGCCATCGACGCGATCAATCACAGCAAGGCCCTTGTAGTCGCTATTGACATGCCATCCGGGATCAACACCGACACCGGCGAGGTCATGGGGACCGCCGTTAAGGCCGACGCCACCGTTACCTTTGCCTTCAACAAGGTCGGCCTGACTAAGGGCGACGGCGCTAAACACGCTGGCCGGATTGTCATTGCCGACGACATGGGCACCTACGCCGTCGACGATTGATTTGATATCCTCACTTTAATTACCAATCCAAAATAAGGGATCATGACATTTCCATCATGGTCCCTTATTTTCTATGTTTTTACTTCAGATACTTAGCAGGATCAGCGGCAAAGTCATCAACTGCAATCTCGACACTATCCTTGGTAGCGGCGTTCTTTAATTGGAACTTGCCCTCGTCAACTTCCCGACTGCCAAATACAGCAAAGTACTTAGCATTGCGCCGGAAGGCTTCCTTGATCTGCTTACCGACCTTGACACCACTGTAGTCCTTGTCGGCAACGACACCTTGTTGACGAACCTTGTTTAAGAGGTCAAAGGCTAGGGCATCCCCCTGGTCATCGGCACTGGCAAAGAAGACGTCCAGGGTGTCCTTAGGAGCAAACTCTGGGTTCTCCTGCTGGAGGAGCAGCATCAGCCGTTCAACCCCCATGCCGAAACCAATGCCCCCTTCTTCAGGGCCGCCGAGCTGCTTGATCAGACCGTTGTAACGGCCACCGGCACAGACCGTGGTGTAGCCGCCCCCGAAGACCGGTGAGTCGGACATGATCTCAAAGATGGTGTGGTTGTAGTAGTCCAGTCCCCGGACCATGTTGGTATCAATCTCGTAGTCGATGCCCAGCTGCTTCAAGAGGCTCTGAACCTGGTCGAAGTAGGCTTGGGATTCATCATCGAGGTAGTCGAGGATCGACGGTGCATTGGCCACGATCTTCTTGTCACCCGCGTCCTTGCTATCGAGGACCCGCAGCGGGTTCCGGTAGAGCCGCTCTTGGGAGTCCTTGCTGAGTTCATCGTAGTGGGGCTTCAGGTAGTCGATCAGGGCCTGCCGGTAGTCTTCCCGAACTTTCTTATCCCCCAGAGTATTGATGGTCAGCTTAACGTTAGGCACACCGAACCGCTTGAAGAGGGTCATGGCCATAGCGATCACTTCCACATCAATCTGTGGTGATTCGTTGTTCAAGGCCTCCACCCCGATCTGGTGGAACTCACGCTGCCGGCCAGATTGCGGACGCTCATAACGGAACATTGGGCCCATGTAGTAGACCTTGTACGGCTTCGGGTATTCCGGACCATAGAGCTTGTTTTCAACGTAGGCCCGGACAACGCCGGCCGTCCCTTCCGGCCGCAGGGCGATGTGCCGATCGCCCTTGTCGTGGAAGTCGTACATTTCCTTTTCGACAATGTCAGAAGTATCCCCGACGTTCCGGGAGAAGACGTTGTAATCCTCAAACATTGGCGTCCGGATCCCCCGGTAGCCGAATTCCCGGAAGACTTCTCGAGCACTTGCTTCAACCTTTTCCCACAGGCCGGTCGTCCCTGGAAGCAGGTCGGCCGTACCCTTTGGCTTTTGATAATCCATCTTGTGATCTCCTTTCAAATTTCACGTCGAGTACAATAAAGAACGCCCTCCAAGGCCATCAGCCTTAGAGGGCGAATCAAATTCACTGTGCCACCTCTATTCACAGCGGCCTCACAGTCGCTGCCTCAGGAAGTTTTTTCAACTTCATGACGTTAACGGGTCATCCGGGACGGACTACTTTGTTCCCCCGTCCAGCTAGTAGAGGTGTCTTCACAGTCACTGCCAGCTCTCAGCCCCACTGGTTCTCTGTCGGTTCCGTGACTGCTTTATTTTCTACTCAACGCTTTTACACACCTGTGATTTTACCATAGCTCCTGCCTTTGGTCTACCCGCTCAGGAGCGCGCCTGCAGCCGGTGGATCCGGGTAAGATAGCCAACCACGATCAAGAGGGTAATAAACATCATCAAGAAGGCCGAGATGAAGAGCAGCTGGTAGTTGCCGGCCTCAATAACGTAACCGCCATACAGGGGGCCAATTGCCCGGCCGACTGAGATGGTGATGTTTAGCAGCCCCTGGTAGTGACCGGCTTCGTCAACATCAGTCAGCTGGGCAATCCAGGCGGGTAGGCCCGCAAAGCTCGTCGTCTCGCCGATCGTCAGCACCACAAAGTCCAGGGTAAAGGCCAGCAGACTCCTGGCAAAGACCAGCAGCAAAAATGACGAAGAGAAGATCAGGATCCCAACGATAATCTGGCTTGACAGCCGAACATAGGGACTCAGCTTGTTGACCAGGGGCTGACCAATGATAATCAGCACCCCGTTCAGCGTCCACAACATACTGTAAGCATAGAATGGAATTCCCATGTTGGTCATGTGAACGGCCATCACACTTTCCCACAAAGAGTAGCTGAGGTGAATGGTCACCAGGTTCAACAGAATCAGCCAGATCAAGATAATCAGGCGGTGGTGCTGCGGGGAGCGTTCCCGCTGCCGGTCCCGAGTTACTGACCGCTTAGGAAGCTTTACCTTAACATTGAAGGTCAGGATCACCAGGATCGTCAGCAGCAGGTAGAAGAACGTCGCCACCGCGAAGACCAGCACCACGCTGATCGGCAGCAAGACCCCGACCAGCAGGGTCCCGATGACGACCCCGATGTTGAAGGCCATGTAGATATAGTTGAACACGTAGCGGGAGGTGTGCTGAGTGATCAGCGAACCGTATGAATTGACGATCGTCGCATTGATCCCGTCGCCAAAACTGTTCAGCATCATCAGCAGGGCAAACCAGGGCCAGCCATGAATAAAGATCAAGAGGAAGATGGCCAGGGTCGACAATCCCACCCCGATCAGGGCCGTCCGGTATTGGCTCCAGTGATCAAACAGCCAGCCGCCGGCATAGTTCCCGGCCATCATGGCAATCGACATAAAGAGCATGACCATCCCCGCGGTCGTCAGGGTCTGGTGCAGGTAGTTATGCATGTACATCGTGGTCAGCGGCCACAAAAAGGCAGCTCCGGTGTTATTCAACAAACTTGCCAGAGCCACCCATCTTAACTTAACCGTATTACTTTTTGTCGTCATAAAGTGCCCCGATTACTACCGTTCAACAACCATTTCTGATGATGGCACCCGCAAAAGCGTGTACGCGGCCGATTCGCGGTTCGCCCGCATCCCGATCCCGTTCAGCGGGGTATTCCGGTAGTGAACCGTCATGACGGCGGCAAAAGCATGACCTGTCTGGGAATCATACTTTTTAAGCTGGGCCCGGTCCCACGGCAAGGCACTGATGCTCAACGGAATGATCCGGTCGTCATCCGCCACCGAACCAAAACGTGAGGTGGTCATATACTTGTTGTTGCCTGACCAATAAGTATAGGAAACAACCGGGTGATTGCCGCCCTTGCTTCGGGTCGCCAGGACGTAGTAGTAGTCATCATTCTTATTGCTGATCTGCAGCGGGTAGTATTTCGTGCTAATCCGTGTCTCATGGCTGTTTCCCAGGTCGACTTGCCGGAAGAAGGTCATGTAAGACATGGTCCCGATCCACAAGACGGCTACCAGTACCAAGACAACGTAGCGGCCAAACAGTTTTTTATCAAATGCCCGCTTGGTCTTGGCGATCAGCATCAACTGCTGCACCCGGATATAGTGGATGACGTAGCAGAAAAAGGCAATTGCCAAAATCCAGAGGAGCCAGCCAAGCCAATTCCAACTCATAATAATTCTCCAATCTAAAAAAGTAATTACCTAGATTATCACACAAAATTGAGCCCATGTCCCGGTTTTCCCGCCAGAATATTGCCAATTAATTATCGCAAGCGGGTCGAACTGTGCTAAACTAAATTTTGGCATAAATTTTCAACATGTCTTACAATGAAACATGAACTGACACAAGTCTAAATGACTCAATACTAAGGAGGAATTGATTTCATGGACAATTTGAGTGAGTTAGCTCTAAAGCTGATCAACTTTGAGCGCGAAAACGACTTAAACGATAACGAAGTTGCCTTTGGAAGCCATCTATCAGTCGAACGAATTCACGATATCAAATCATCAAACGCAGTGGCGACTTCTGAAGAAACCGAATTGCTCCAACGGTTTATGCAAAGCAAGTAACCGATTAAAAACGGTGTAAATTTTCCGCAAACTAAAAAGGGATCCTAATGTTGCATTCAGTGAACATTGGGATCCCTTTTGCTATCTCTTTGGTTTTGTTAATTTTCCGGAGAGTAAAAGTGGACTGGAACCACCACTGACGACACCGCTGCCTGGGGGCTTTTAATCCGGGTCATCAGGGTATCAATCAATTTGGCACTAAGTTCTTCAATCGGCTGGATCACAGTCGGCAGCTCAGGATTGGTCTGGCGAATCAGCCGGGAGCCATTGTACCCGATCAAGAAATAATCTTGATTAAACTGCATACCAGCTCGCTGGTAGATGTTGCCGATCTCCAGGGCCTGAACATCATTAGAGGCAATCACCCCATCGTAGATACCGGGAAAGACCGTTGTCAGGTCAACCTGGTGGGCATCGATCGGATCAAAACTGCGGTGCTGCTGGCTCAAATAATCGACAACCCCCTGGAGCCGGTTAACGGTTGGTGAAACCGACTGGTCCTCGTCGACCATCACCGCGATCCGGCGGACTTGATGTTCGAGCAGGTATTTAGTGGCCAGCTGTCCGCCCTGATAGCTGTCGGCGGAAACGATCGGAATGTTATCAGCCAGGTAACGGTCAAATGACACAATCGGCGCGGTAATCTGGTGGTACTCCTCGATATCCAGGTTGTGCGAACCCGAAATAATCCCGTCTACCTGGTTAGCCAACAGCATGTTCAGGTAGTCATGCTCAATCTCCGGATTTTCCGCTGAGGACGCAATGATTGTTTTGTAACCCTTGGTGAACAGCTGCCGTTCCAATTCATTGACCAGCTCCGCGAAAAAGGGGTTAATCAGGTTGGGAAAGATCAGGCCAATAAACTTGGACGGCTTTCCCTGCATTGCGCGGGCCAGGGCATTGGGCTGGTAGTTCAGCTCCCGCATTGCCGCATGGACCTTCTTAATGGTTTTTTCACTCAGGGACCCATAGTTGTTGATCACCCGTGATACGGTGGTTACCGAAACCCCCGCAAGCTGGGCAACATCCTTTAACTTCGCAACCATTTAATTAATCCCTACTTTCTTCCAAGATTAACTGGCATATCTGTCAGTAACCCTTTTATTATAGCTTAACCGTCCCCGAACGCGTAACTTATTTCACCGATTTGCTCTCGGATAATTATATGTAAATTTTTTCATTCGTTAAAATATTGCTAAACACATCACCAGCTCTTTGTTCGATAACATGAAAGCTACCGGGACGGCAATCTGCATGGCAAAATTATAAATTCGCTAATAAATTGATTCCTTTTCAAATTGACGATCAGTTAAATTAATGCTAACTTAATACTAGCTGTAAATCTTAATAAGTTCTTAAATTTTTTTGCGAAAACTTACAAATTTATTTATCAATTTACGTCAAGGGAGTCAATGCTAATGAATCGTCAAGAATCTACAAATTCGACCACTCATTTCAAGATGTACAAAAGCGGTCGAAAATGGATGTTTGCAGGAATCACAGCACTTACAATGCTTACTGCCACTGGCGCCGTCGCCCATGCCGATGAAAGTCAGCCAGTAAAAGAAGAAGCTCAGATCACCAGTGCTACACCAAATAGCAGTACTGCCGCCGACAGTTCCGCTGCCAACAGCAGTGCCGTTGTTTCTGCCGCTGCCGAAAGTTCTACGGCTGCTAACAGCGCTTCTGCCAACAGTGTGGCCCCTGCAAGCGTCAGTGCCGCCGCTTCCGCTAATTCTTCATCAGCCCAGTCCGCTTCAGCTACGGCAACTGAGAGCAACACCCCTGCAAGCGCTGCAGCCGTAACGGCTATGGCAATGGCAGCTACCACCGCTTCTCAGCAAAACAACGGGGTTGACGTGGCTTCACTGCACTTCAGCAATAATGCCCGGAGCCAGTCCTTTATCCAAAGCGTTGCTCCAGGCGCCATTGCCGGTTGGAACAAGTACGGGGTTCTGCCGTCCATCACTGTTGCCCAGGCAATCCTAGAGAGTGGCTGGGGACAGTCCTCCCTTTCCACCAATGCCCACAACCTCTTTGGAATCAAGGGTTCTTACAATGGGCATTCAGTCACGATGCCGACACGGGAAGTCTACGGTGGCCGGAGCGTTTACATCAACGATAATTTCCGGGCCTATGCTAACAATTCCGAATCGGTTGAGGACCACGGTAACTTCCTGTACAGCAACCAGCGTTACCACAACCTTCTGGGTGATACCAACTATGTTTCCGTTGCCAACAAGCTTCACTTAGACGGCTACGCAACTGACCCCAGCTATGCCAACTCACTGATCAGATTAGTGCAGGTCTACAACCTGAACCAGCTCGACTCAGTTGCCTTCTCCGGCCGGACAATCACCAACAAGGATACCAATTCTTCTACTTCCGACACCAATTTCGATGCTAACGGGAGCACTAATTACTACACTGTCCATGGCGGTGATACCCTTTCCGGCATTGCCAACAAGTTCTCAACGTCCGTCAGCACCTTGGCGCACCTGAATGATATTCAAAATGTCAACCGGATTTACGTTGGCCAACGGCTCCTGGTACGTCAGAACTCATCGGCAACGGACCAGCACCAAACGCAAACCAATACTAATACCCAAAATACCAAGACCGCTAACACCAGTGCCAAACAGGCGGCAACTACCAATGCTGGTGCTAGTTCCTACACCGTCCAGCGTGGCGACACCCTTTCCGGCATTGCCAACCGGTTCAACACTACGTACACCAGCCTGGCACAGATCAACCACTTGAGCAACCCGAACCATATTTACGTCGGTCAACGGCTCCAGTTGCGGGCACAGGAACAAACTAACAGTCACGCCGCTCAGAACACCAATAACAATACTCAGCACACGTCAAGCGTTAGTTCCTACACCGTGCAAAGTGGTGACACCCTTTCCGGCATTGCCAACAAGTTCAACACTACGTACACCAGCCTGGCACAGATCAACCACTTGAGCAACCCGAACCATATTTACGTCGGTCAACGCCTGCAACTCCGGGCACAAACGAATGGTCAGCCAGCGGCGGCATCCAATACCAGCACGCGGCGGACCAGTTCTACCAGTACCGCTACCGGATCAACTTACACCGTGCAAAGCGGTGACACCCTCTCCGGCATTGCTGCTAAGTTTAACACCAGCTACACTCAGCTAGCCCAAGCCAACCACCTGAGCAACCCGAACCACATTTACGTTGGTCAACGCCTGCAGGTTCGCGGCAGTAGTCAATCAAGCTACCAAAGCAGTGCTGTAAATCGCGTTTCAACTGGCCGCACCGGCTATGTTGTGCAGAGTGGCGACTCCTTATCGAAGATTGCCGCCCAATACGGTTTAAGCTGGCGGACCCTGGCAAGCAAGAATAATCTCCAGAGCCCATACGTTATTTACGTTGGCCAGCACCTGGCACTCTAAAATAGATATCATCTAAAAAAGCAAAAGTAATTCTACTTTTGCTTTTTTTCGTTTAAAACCTTAGAATAAAAATATACTGGTTAGTTAAGCGTCAATTAAAGCGTTTTTAGAATGAAAGTGGTGATCTGCCGTGCCAGTAAATGAAAATCCCAACCTTGAGAGCATCAGTCACTTTTTTAAGATTCTCGGCAATCCTAAAAGACTGCAGCTCCTCTACCTCTTAATTCAACACTCGATGAGCGTCTCTGAAATCAGCGAACGATTGAACTGGGAACAGTCCGGCGTATCTCACCAGCTTCAACTGTTGCGTAAGTATAATCTCGTCCAACAGCACCGGCAGGGAAAAGTGGTCATCTACCATCTCGATGATCCCCAGGTGGTTGTTCTAATTGCTGACGTCTTAAACCATGCCGAACAAATCGTAAAAAAATAAGGATTACGTCCCCGTAATCCTTATTTTTTTGGCAGATTGTAAAATTTAAGTTGAACATTTAAGTGGACAGAAAAACCCATCAAGGTCTTTAATGGTGTTACCACAAC